>JANMAM010000184.1:0-43432 GCA_031359795.1 Gemmatimonadaceae bacterium | reverse complement strand
AAGACAGCCGGAAAAGGCAACCAGCTGCTCGCGCCACGGATGGAGAATGGCGTGAAGGTGTTCGAAGTCACCGCGAGCGTGTTCCAGTGGGAGACCGAGCCGGGAAAGATGGTCGAGGCGTGGGGCTACAACGACCAGATCCCGGGGCCGCAGATTCACGTTCGCGAGGGCGACCGCGTCCGGCTCATCGTCAACAACAAGTTGCCGGAGTCGACCGCGGTTCACTTCCACGGGGTCGAGCTGCCTAACGACCAGGACGGCGTGCCGTTCATCACGCAGCCGCCGATCAAGTCGGGCCAGAGCTTCACCTACGAATTCACCGCGCCAAACCCCGGCTCGCACATGTACCACTCGCACCATAACGCGGCGAAGCAGGTCGGGCTCGGGCTGCTCGGTGCATTCATTGTCGAGCCAAAGCGGAAGCGGGCCATCGAGAAGGTCGATGTCGACTACGTGATGATCCTCAACGACGGCATGCACGGCTACACGCTGAACGGAAAGGGATTTCCGGCGACCGAGCCGATCGTCGCGAAGTTCGGCCAGAAGGTGCGCATCCGGTTCATGAATGAAGGCATGATGATCCACCCGATGCACCTGCACGGGATGCACATGACGGTGATCGACAAGGACGGCTGGCCGCAGCCGGCGCCGTGGAAATGCGACACGCTCAACGTCGCCCCTGGCGAGCGGTGGGACGTGATCGTCAACTGCAACAACCCGGGCGTCTGGGCCTTCCACTGTCACATCCTCCCGCACGCCGAGTCGCAGCACGGCATGTTCGGGATGGTGACGGCACTGATCGTGAAGAAGCCGGGCGAGGCGTGAGCGCACGGACACGCGAACGAGGGCTGGCGCGGATCACGGCATCCGCGACATGCTTCGCCATGCGGTCGCTTGGCGGTCGCTTATTTATAGCGGAGGGCGAAGGTGACAGGTGACATCATCAAGGTCATCCTCGCCGACGACCACACGGTCGTCCGACGAGGTCTGAAGGCGGTCCTCGGCACCGCGAAGGACATCGAGGTGATCGGGGAGGCGAAGAACGGCCGTGAGGCGATCGCGCTGGTCGAGCGCTTCAAGCCCGACGTGCTCGTGATGGACCTTGACATGGACGAGATGGGTGGCACCGAAGCGCTCAAGGAGATCGTCGCGAAGAAGCTCGCGTCGCGGGTGCTCATCCTGACAATGCACGCCGAGGAGGAATATCTTGTTCCACTCCTCGAGGCCGGCGCGGCGGGATATCTCGTGAAGAGCGTGGCCGATCGCGAGCTTGTCGATGCCGTACGGGCGGTGGCGAAGGGAGACATGTACGTGAGGCAGTCGGCGGCCCACGTGCTGGCGCGGCGTTTGACACGAAAGGATCCGGCGCAGGCCGAGCGCGAACGTTATGACAAGCTGACCGAGCGCGAGCGCGACGTCCTCCGCTACATTGCACAGGGGTACTCGGCGCCGGAGATCGGCGAGAAGCTCTTCATCAGCCCGAAAACGGTGGACACGTACAAGCAGCGCATCCAGGAGAAAATGGGCCTTGCCCACCGCTCGGACTACGTGCAGCTCGCGCTCAGGCTGGGCCTACTCGTCGCGTGAGTCCTGACGCTTTCGCGCGGGAAGGGCGCGCGCTGGACGCGCGTGCCCTTGAAGCGAGATTCGAGGGCATCCTCGCGATCGCCGCCGACGCGATCATAACGGTGGACGAGTCGCAGCGGATCGTCCACTTCAATCGCGGCGCCCAGACCATCTTCGGCTACGCGGCGGCGGAGGTCATCGGCCAGCCGCTGACGATGCTGCTCCCCGAGCGATTCCGCGCGGCGCATCCCGGCCACGTCGCCGATTTCGCGGCCGGCGCGGAAACGGCCCGGCTGATGGGACACCGGCGCGAAGTGGCCGGGCTGCGCAAAGGCGGTGTCGAGTTTCCCGCGGAAGCGTCGATCTCGAAGCTCGGGCTGCCCGGGAGCCTGCTCCTCACTGTCGTGCTCCGCGACGCGACCGAGCGGAAACAGCTCGAGCGCAATCAGCACCTCCTCGCCGAGGCGGGCGCTGTGCTGTCGGTGTCGCTCGACTACGAAGCGACGCTGCGGACGGTGGCGCAGCTGCCGGTTCCGGTCCTCGCCGACTGCTGCATCATCGATGTAGTCGACGGGCCGCCGGAGGAGAACCGCCGGATCCGTCGCATCACGAGCACCCACCAGGACCCACTGGTGACCGCCGATCTGCGCGAGATCTCCATGCACAACGTGCTGACCTGGAGCACGCAGTCACGCATCATCGACGTCCTCCGCGGCGGCAAGCCTTACGTCGCCGCGAAAGTGTCGGGGGACGGCGACATCGGGGCGGCGCTGCCACTGCTGCAGAAGCTGGACCCGCGATCCGTGCTGATCGTGCCGCTCGTCGCGCGCGAGCGGGTGATCGGCGCGATGACGCTCATCTCGACCGACGCCACTCGATACCACGACGACTCGGAGCTCGCGACGGCGCAGGAGCTCGCCGTGCGGGCTGCGTTTGCCCTCGAGAACGCGACCCTCTACCATGCGGCCCAGCGGGCCAATCGCGTGCGCGACGAGATTCTCGGCGTCGTCTCGCACGACCTGCGCAATCCGCTGAGCGTGATTTCGATGTGCACTCGCGTCCTGCTCGAGAACCCGCCGCAGGACGATGCGGATCGCCGCGAAGTACTCGGCACGATCGACGAGTCGGCGCAGTGGATGCAGCGGATGATCCGCGACCTGCTCGATGTGTCGAGCATCGAGGCCGGCGTGCTTTCGGTCGAGAAGCGGAGCGAGGATGTCGCCCCGATTGTCGAGCGCGCGGTCCAGATGTTCGCGGCCCCGGCGGCGGAGCGGTCGATCGCGCTGTACGAGGACGTGCCGCCCGGCCTCCCCCCGGTGAACGCCGACGCCGGCCGCATCTTGCAGGTGCTCGCCAACCTCATTGCCAACGCCGTCAAGTTCACGCAACCGGGAGGCAGGATCACGGTGAGCGCGGACACGCGGGAAGATACGGTCGTCATTTCGGTGGTGGACACCGGGCCGGGCATCCCCGCCGAGCATCTGACGCACATCTTCGAGCGGTACTGGCAAGCGCGCGGGACGGCCCGCATGCGCGGCTCGGGTCTGGGACTGGCCATCGTGAAGGGAATCGTTGACGCGCACGGTGGCCACGTCGCGGTGAGCAGTCAGCTCAGCCGGGGCAGCGAGTTCTCATTCACGCTCCCGGTCGCCCCCCGCATCCGGTAGCGCCTCCGTCGGAGCGACGTAGCCGGGCCGCGCCTCGGTGTGGCGAATCCGCCCGCCAAGCAATCCGGTGTAGCCCATCAGTCCCGCTCCGGCGATCGACCCGGCCAGCAGCGTGAGTATGAACGCGCTAGGTACGCGTACCGGCTGGCGGTATCTCCAGAATCCGAACAGCGCGACGACGCCTAACGCTCCGACGACGAGCGCGGCGATGAGCGCGATCTCCTCGTGGCTCTCGATCAACGCCTCGGTCACTCCGGGCAGCTTTTCGACCGCCTCCTCGGCGCCTCCTCCCGTGAGGTACGTCGGCAGTGCGCTCAGTGCCGCGCCGACCAGAAACGCCAGCCCGGTGCGGGCAATCGTGTCGTTGCGCCGGAGGGCGGCGACAGCGAGCAAGGCAAGGGCGAGGGCGGTGATGATGATCGGCAGGTGATTGAGCAACAGGTGCAGGTGTACTGTCGTGAACACAGCGTCTCCTGATGAGAGGTCGAGGAAGATGCCCCGGCGCTTCAGCGCGTGGATGTCGGGCACGGCCCGACACCGCCGGCCGCGCCGGGGTGTAGGAGAAATCCGCACAGAGTTTCATGATAAACGCTGATGGGGCGGCGCGATGCGCGATGCAAAATTGCTGGATGAGGCGATTCGCCCTTATTGCTCACGACGAGAGATGAAGCGATCGCGACACCCCGCGGAGAACTCACGTGCCGATCGCGAACAACACTCCGGTTGCTCCTGCGCCGTCGCTCGATGCCATTAGCGCGGCCGTGGCGCTCGCCGGCACGGGTGCAGCGCTCGCCGCGCGACCGTACGCGCGGCGCGGCGTCTCGACGAGCGGGACCCCGATTCGCGTACTGCTCGCCGACGACCACAAGCTGCTCCGGCAGGGTGTAAAGGCGCTGCTGCGCAATGCGCCCGACATCGTCGTCGTCGGCGAGGCGTCCTCTGGCGGCGAAGCGGTAGCCGCCGCGCTGCGGCTCCAACCGGATATCGTCGTGATGGACCTCGACATGGTCGGCGGCGATGGCTCGAGTGCGACGCGCACGCTCGCAAAGGACGCCCCGAACATTCGCGTGCTCATCCTGACGATGCACACCGAGGAGGAGCGGCTCCTTCCGCTGCTCGCCGACGGTGCGCGCGGCTACCTCGCGAAGAACACGGCCGACACCGAATTGCTCGAGGCGATCCGCGTCGTCGCATCGGGTGATGTCTACGTCAGACCGTCGGTGGCGCGTCTGCTCGCGGCCCAGGTCGCGCACAAGTCGGAGCAACGGGCCGACACTCCCGCCGCGCGCCTGGCGCTGCTGAGCAACCGGGAGCGCACCGTCCTTCAACTTGTAGCCGAAGGATACAATGGCCCCGAAATCGGCGAGCAACTGAGCATCACCGCGAAGACAGTCGACACCTACAAGCAGCGCATCAACGAAAAGATCGGGCTCGCGAATCGCCCCGCGTATGTGCGGTTCGCGATCGACGCGGGACTGCTCATCAAGTAGGCACCGTCAGGCAGCCCCGGACACGATTCGCCGATACGCCTGACTGCGCATGGGTGGAGGAAGGCGACCTTGCAGGGGTACGATCGCGCGCCTGTCGCGGTCGGCCCACAGCAGGAAACGCAGGGGAGGATGACACCGTGCCAACCACCAACATCGAGAGTTTGCCGTACGGTCCGCTCGCCGACCTCTCAACGAACATCAAGCCGCTCACGCGCACCTACGATCCGCCGGTGCGTGGCCCTGTACTGCTGGCCAGTGCGGGCGCCGGCAGGACGGACGCAACCTTCCATCTGGCGGGCGCGCTCGCCGAACGCCTCGGGGTAGGCGTCGAGATCGGTGGCGTCCTCGAGCCGAATCCCGTGCTCCTGCTGGGCGATCAGCGGGCGCTTTACCCGCCCGACTTCGAGTCGATCCAGCGCGAGGCGATGAAGCGCGCGATCGAGCGACGCGTCCGCGCGCTGGGGCGCGACGCCGAGCGCTGGCCGCTCGCGATCTTTTATGGCGATCCGGCCCGAACGATCACCCGCGTCGCCCGCGAACGTGACTCGACGATGATCGTCGTCGGGCTCGGCAGGCAGGACCCAGTCGGTCGCATTGCCAGCGGCGAGCGCGCATTGCGCATCGTCAGGGCCGCGGACCGGCCGGTGCTTGCCGTGTCATCGGACGCGGTCGCACTGCCGAAGACCGCGGTGGTCGGGATGGATTTCAGCCCGGCGAGTGTCCGTGCTGCGCGCGCGGCGCTCCTCATGCTGGCCGACGACGGTCTGCTCGTGCTCGTCCATGTCCGGCCGGTGATCGACCTGCTCCCGCTGTATGCGACGATCGAGCTGTCACCGAAGCGGTACGAGAGGCTCCTCACGGAGTGGCGGGAGACGTCCGACACCGAAACCGCGACGCTGTTCACCCGGGTCCGCGAAGAGCTGCAACCATATGTTCGTGCGGGCACCAGGATCGAGACGCAGAGCAGGTCGGGCATGGCGCTCGAGCAGCTGCTGGCGGTAGCGGACGAGCACGACGCTCAGATGATCGCAGTCGGGACGCACGGTCCCGGCGTGCTCGAACGATTCTTCGTCGGCAGCGTCGCGACGGAAGTCCTGCGCCACGCCCGCCGCACGGTGCTCGTCGCGCCGACGCCGAACCCGGCTGAGGTGTCGCGCATCGAACTTCGGTTCTACGGAACCGCCGATTTCGTCCGCGCCGGCGACTGGGCACTGACGCTGGACAAGTTTTCGGCGCGCAATGATGGGCGCCGGGTGCGCCTCGAAGTCGACGACCCGGACATCGGTGCGCAGGTGCAGCAGGCAGGGTTTGCCCTCCTCGGCGTCACGTACGACCACCACGATGAACGCATCGAGGTGATGCTCGGCGATCCACGAGATCGCACCCGTCACCTGACGCGGTCGATTCCGCACGTCGATGACGTGTCGATCGTCGCCTTGCCTAACGGTCCGGAACACGCGTTGCGCATTCTCAGCGGCCGGTCACAGACGCTCGTCACCTTCACCGACTGAGCTGCGGATAGATGGTTGATCATGAACAGGTGGCACCAGGCAACCCGGCGCGGCATTCCGACCGCGACCGTGGCACGGCAACAATTGCCATTCGCGCTGGACTGACCGGAGGACATATGCAGAACACTCGACTCATCGCTGGAATCGCGCTCGCCACCGCTGTCGCGGGGTGCGCAATGCGGCCCGGAACACCCGATAGCTCCCTCGCGCCGGGGGCGGAGTGGACGGCGACGCTGGTCCCGACGACCGCGAGCGCGATCAAGGGCACGGTGACCTTTGTGCGCACCGATCCGCCAAGCCAGACGCGCGTGATCTTTTCGCTGACCGACGGAACGGCGAATACGGTCCGGCCCTGGCACGTCCACTTCGGCGTGTGCGGCAACGACAAGATGATCGTCGGAATGCCGGCAAACTTTCCGCCGCTGGTGATGAACGGCCAGGGCAACCTGAGCGCGAACGTTCAGATCCCGGTCGAGCTGGTGCGGGGGACGAATTACGTGATCCACCTGCACGCGTCGCCCAGCGACATCCGAACCGTGATCGCCTGCGCGCCGCTGGTGCCGGGGGGAACTGCGGCGATCGCCGCGACGACCCGCTGATCCCCGAGCGTCTGGCAGCGATGTCAGCACCGCGCGCCAGCACCCTGCAGCCAACGAAGAACCGGACACCGTGAGGTGTCCGGTTCGTGCATCGTCGCCAGCCGGCAAAGCGGCTAGCAAACCGTCAGGTAGTCGTCGACGTTCGTTACGCCAAAAGCGCCCCACGCGGCACGCTCAGCGTCGGCGCGCTCGGTACGCGAATGCACGCTACCACGCAGCGTGACGCGGCCACCATTCGCCTCGACCTCGATCATCGCTGCATCGGTGTTCGCGGAACGACTGAACGCGTCCTTGATCCGCTTCGATACGTCGTACGTCGAGACATGCGACGAGACATGTGACGCGATGAGGATCAGGTTCGTGACCCCCTTCACGCCCCTCAGATAGCGCACTGCGCGCTCTGTTGCGTGACGCTCGAACTGCCAATCGACTTCTCCTTCGAGGATGATCCATCCCTTGTCGACGCGGACCTTGACGTTGCTGTCGGGAACTTCGACGTCCCACGTGAGCGCGTTCACCGCGCGGTGGGCGATGTCCGTGTCCGAGAGGTCGCTCGATCCGGAGAGCCTCACGCTCAGCTCCTCGGCGAGGGCGCGAACGCCACTGACTCGCTCGGCGGCCTGCTCGGCCGCGATACGCTGCGCATAGCTCGCCACGAATCCGCTCATCGTGACGACCCCGTCCTTCACCGCGATCCCGATCTCCGAGTTGGTGATCCTCGGGTCCCAACTGAGCTCTGCTTCGACGTCGCCCCTGATTTGGAAGTCGGTCTTCATAAATCCTCTCGGCATCGCCGGGAATTGCATCGGCCGCGTCGCTGGACTGTCTGGCCTGCCGGCCGTCGCGACGCCGACGATCCGGCACCCGGACAGAAGCTACGGAGCGCGGGCTGGCTGTCAGTCAGGCGACCGGGGACAGCCGCGACGCAGGGCGCACGAGGGAACCATCGTGTCCGCTCCTGCCTGACTCCAGACTCCAACGCGCGGCGCGAATGTTCTCGCGCACGATTCCTCCTGACGAGGTGCCACATGGCGACCTCGACGAGCACGAGCACTACGATGGTCGGGAGCGTGACGACCGACATCGTGCATGATGCGAGGCTGTCGGTGCTGCTGGTGCCACCGGATGATCGTCGGAGCTCGTGATGCGGGTGGCCCTCCGGGGTCGCGGGTCCGGATAGCCATACTCGTCCAGGGACTGGTCGTTGGCGGCGCCTTCCTCGCGGCCGGGCTGCCTAACGCGCTCGTGTCGTGCGGCTCTATCGCGAGGAGTACGGCCAGCCGGGCAGCTAGGCCGCGCGCGGGCAGGTCGAGATCCCGAGCAGCGAATAGAGCGGGCAGATCGAGAACAGCCCGGTCACGAGCGGGATGATGCCCAGGTAGCCTAACGGCGTCTTCGGACCGACGACGGCGAGCGCGAGCAGCGCGAGGCCGGCGATGATCCTGATTGCTCGATCGGTGCGGCCGAGGTTGCGTGTCATGGTGATATCCGCGAGTGCGAGAGGAGAACCGGAACGGTGATTGTGGCCGCGCGGGCGCGAGGGCCGGCGCGGGCACCTTCGAGTTAGCGGCCCGCGCCGCATCGCGCAGTCAGGCGGCGCCGGACTCGCTTGGTGCCAGCCCCTGCTGGCGGTGATCATCATGACATGGTGCCTCCCGAATCGTGCGTACCCGTCGTGCGTGGCTCGTGTCCCGGGGAGTTGAAAGATCGGAGCGATCGGCCGGCCAGTCCGTCCGCCGTTGCCTGACTGCGGGCCGGCGGCCGCTGGGCGAGTGTGCAACAGGAAACAATCATCCTCTGAGGCTCCATGCCAACCGACACCCGCCCGATCACCATTGCCCGTCCGGCGAATCGTGCCCTGCCCACGACCGTGACACCTCGCAGGCTGCTCGTCGCAACCGACGACACGCCATCGTCGGCACCGGCGCTGCGATTCGCGCTCGCACTCGCGGACAGGGGCGCGCACGTCGAAGCCGTCCATGTCGTGGACACGCGATCCATGCCGATTCCACCCCCGATCGGCCTCGCGCTGGCGCTTGGTGATGCGCTCACCGGCGACAGAATTCAAATAGAGCGCGAACGGGATCTGCGCAGGCAGCTGTCAGCCACTCTCGATCGGCTCGTCGATTGGCCGGTGCGAGTCGCCCTCGGCACACCGGCGACCGCGATCGTGCGCGAGGCGCAGCGGATGCATGCCGATTTCATCGTCCTTGGACTGTGGCGGCACAACGCAATCGAGCGGGCGATGGTCGGTGAGACGACCGAACACGTGATGCGCGCGGCGGGCTGCGCGGTTGTCGGCGTCTCCCCGACGTTAGGCGGCCTGCCCCGGCGCGTGCTCGTTGCGGTGGACTTCAGCCAGGCGAGTCTGGGGGCCGCGCGGGCGGCCGACCGTCTGGTGGGCGCGGATGGCACGCTGGTGCTCGCCTATGTCGCTCCGACGGCGATGAGCATTCCGGATGATGGCGAACGAGTCATTCACGAGTTGGGAGTGGCCGGCGCTTTCGAATGGTTCCGGAGTGAGCTCGGCCGCGCACACGATGCACCGGTCGAGCAGGTCACCCTCGTTCGGGGGCCGACAGAACCCGTCGCCGAGGTACTCGCGTCGTACGCTGACGGCGCTGATATCGACCTGATTGCGCTGGGGAGCAGGCGCCATGGGCGAATCGAGCGCTGGATGCTCGGCAGCGTGACCACCGATATCGTGCGAGCTGGTACCCGTTCGATGCTGGTGGTCCCGCCGGACGACGGCACGAGGCCCTGACTGGCGGTGCCCGGTGCTCTGCCGACGGGCAGCAGGGGAAACACTGACGGCCGCGGGCGGTTCCCCGGACAGAAGTTCCGGCGTTCGATGACAGTCGCGGCGACCGGCGAATCGTAATCTGAAGTCGAGACATCGGAGGCGTCTCTGCGCCGCGGTCATGATCCCGGCGGGTCGCGGAGACGCCGCTGCCGAAGCCGCCTCTTATCTCCCTTCCCGAGGACGCAGGCCAATGACCACTCCACGCATCTACCTTCCGAGGCCAGCTTCGATTTACAAGCTCCTCGCCCTGTTGTTCGGTTTCCTGCTCCTGACCGCCGCCCTCCTGCTTCTCCCCGGCAAACTGACCGGCAACATTTTCGGCTCGAGAGCCGCCGGTACAGTCCCGCTGCGCGACGCGAGCGAGACGATCACCGGGTCCGAGGTGGCACTGCTGACCTCAGCGCCTGACGTTCCGGCGCCGATCACCCGGACGCACGCGACGAAAGTCATCGTGAACCTCGAGATGATCGAGAAGACCGCGCGGATCGCCGACAGCGTCGACTACACGACCTGGACGTTCGGCGGCTCGGTTCCCGGCACGTTCATGCGGGTCCGCGAGGGCGATCTCGTCGAGTTCCACCTGAAGAACGCGGCCAACAGCGCCATGCCGCACAACATCGACCTCCACGCGGTCACCGGCCCGGGTGGCGGCGGAGCGGCATCGTTGACCGTGCCCGGCCAGGAGTCGGTGTTCAGCTTCACCGCGCTCAACCCGGGACTGTACGTCTATCACTGCGCGACCTCGCCGGTGCCGATGCACATCGCGAACGGGATGTACGGCATGATCCTCGTCGAGCCGAAAGCCGGGCTGCCGAAGGTCGATCGCGAGTTCTACGTGATGCAGAACGAGTGGTATACCACCGGCAAGCACGGTGACCACGGATTGCAGACGCTCGACATGAGCAAGGGGATCGAGGAACGGCCGACCTACGTCGTCTTCAACGGTGCCGTCGGCGCGCTGACCGGGGACAAGGCGCTCCAGGCCAAGGTCGGCGAGCGCGTCCGCCTGTTCGTCGGCAACGCCGGACCCAACCTGAGCAGCTCTTTCCATGTCATCGGCGAGATCTTCGACAACGTCTACTCCGAAGGAGGAAGCACCGTCACGCAGCACAACGTGCAGACGACGCTCATTCCCGCGGGCGGCTCCGCGATCGTCGAGTTCGGGGTCGAAAGCCCGGGCGACCTGATCCTCGTCGATCACGCGATCTTCCGCGCGTTCAACAAGGGCGCGCTCGGCATCCTCCACGTCAGCGGTGAAGCGAACCCCGCAGTGTTCGCCGCGATCAAGGGCTATCGCGTGAACGCGGGCAAGCAGGGCGGCAACTAGCCGATGCTGCAGTTGCTCGCTCTCACTGCGCTGCTTGGTACGGGCGGTGAACGAGCGGCCGTGCATGCGCCAGACGCCCCCCGGCGTCCGGCGCATCGCGCGGTGATGGCACGCATACCGTCAGGCAGCTATCGGCCACTCTACGCGATCGCCGGTGGAGCCCCGACCAGGGTCGCCGCGTTCTCGCTCGACCGCGAGCCGGTGACGCGCGGCGACTATCTCGCTTTCGTCCGGGCGAACCCCGCCTGGCGGCGGGCGACCGTTAGGCGCGAGCTCGCCGGTCGTGGCTACCTCGGGAACTGGCGCGGCGATCTCGATGCCGGCAACGCGCTCGACCTGACGCGGCCGGTGACGGCGGTGTCGCGATTCGCCGCGAACGCCTACTGCGAGTCGCTCGGCAAGCGTCTCCCGACGGTGAACGAATGGGAGTATGCCGCCGCCGCGAGCGAGACGCGCGCCGATGCGACCGCCGACCCGCGGTTCGTCAGCCGGCTGCTCGACCTCTACGCGCGCCGTCCGGGCGGAGACTCGCTTCCGGCGGCCGGCTCCGGCTTCCGCAACGTGTATGGAGTTCGCGACCTGCACGGAGGCGCGTGGGAGTGGACCGCTGAAAGCCGTGAACACGCGACCGTGCATCCCGGCTCGCACGAGCACCTGCCCTCGTGCGCCAGCGCGGCGGTCGGTGCCACCGACCAGACCAACTATCCCGCGTTCCTGCGCCACGCCTTTCGTGCTGCGCTGCAGAGCCAATCAACCGTCCCCACGCTCGGCTTCCGCTGTGCGGCGGGCTGACACCAGGAAACATGCAACGCATCAGCGAGTTCGATCCGGCATTGAGTGTCAACGAATTGTTGCGCCGCCATCCGGCGGCAGCGAGCGTGCTCACCGCCTACGGCATAGACAGCTGCTGCGGCGGTGGTATGGCGCTGTCTGACGCCGCCGATGCCGAAGGAGTCGACCTTCCCGCGCTGCTTGCCGCGCTTGCCGGCGTAGCGTGCGAGGTTCCGTCGTGAACATTCTCGGCGAACCACGCGCGGCGGCGCGCGAGGCAGTGGCATCCAGCTCGTCGCGCCCGGCAATGGCGGTGCTGCATGACACGGCCGACGTCAGGCAGCTCGTCTTCCGGATCGCACCCGGTCAATCGGTCCCGCCCCATCGCAGCGGCTCGACCGTGCTGCTGACGGTGCTCGAAGGGGCGGGTGTGCTGTCCGGAGAGGACGCGGGCGTGAGCGTCGACCACCATTGCGTGACCGGCGATATCGTCGCCTATGAACCGAACGAGCTCCATGGCATGCGCGCCGAGGGGGAAACGTTGCTGCTCCTGGCGACGATCACGCCGCGTCCCGGTGCCCGCTGATGGACTGGTTCGTCAAGGCATTCCTCAAGGCCAGCCTCGCCTGGCTCGCGCTCGGCGTGACGTTAGGCGTGGCGATGGCCGCGCACCCCGCCTGGACGCTGTACCGGCTGGCGCACATGCACATGGTGCTGCTCGGCTTCGTGACGATGATGATCTACGGGGTGGCCTATCATGTCATCCCGCGCTTCGCCGGATCACCGCTCTTCAGCCGCCGTGCGGCCGGCTGGCACTGGTGGGTGTCGAACGCCGGTCTGGCGCTGATGGTGGCTGGCTTCATCGTTCGCGTGTCACGGGCGGCTGTCGGCACGCCGCTGCTGGCGACCGGTGGCACCCTTTCAGCGCTCGGGGCGTACACGTTCGCCTTCGTCATCTGGCGCACGATCGAGACAGCGCCAGCCGCGCGCACCGTGCCGTTGGGAATCGCCCGCGCCTAACGATGCACTCGCTGGTTCGGCGCTTCCTCAAGACCGCGATCGCCTTCCTCGGCCTGGGCCTCGCCCTTGGCGGATGGATGATGGTCCGGCGCGAACTGGGCGGAGTGTACCCGTCGCCGTACCTCGTCAGCGCACACACCCACGCGATCCTCGTCGGCTTCGTGATGTCGATGATCCTCGGCGTCGCCCTCTGGCTGTTCCCGCGCCCGGAGCGCGAGGACGGCCGCTACCGGCCACGCGTCGCCGAACTCTCGTACTGGCTCGTCACCGTCGGCACGACAGCGCGTGTCGCCGGCGAGCTGCTCCGGCAGACGAGCGGGGCGACCTGGCTGCGCTGGGTGGTCGTGCTGTCCGGGCTGGCGCAGATCGTCGGGCTCGGCGCCTTCTTTCACACGATGTGGTCGCGGATTCGCCCGGGTGGAAGCAGGACGCGCGAAGCGAAGGGCGAGAAGTTCTGACTCGCCGTTCGCCCGGCCCGCACTCCACGACTATCCCTCCCGAAGCACATCCCGCCGCCTGCCGTTAGGCGCGCGGGCGGTCAGCGCCGCGCGGCCTGAACGACCCGCGCCTTGCCCAGGTTCAGAAGGTGATCGCGACCTTGAGCACGCCGTCAAGACGGTCGCCGAACAGCTTGTACGCCTCGCCGATCCGCTCGAGGGGATAGCGATGTGTCAGCAGCGGCGTCAGGTCGATCCGGCCGCGGCGCACCAGCTCCATCAGGCGGCGCATCCGCTCCTTCCCGCCCGGACAGAGCGTCGTCACGATGCGGATGTCGCCGAGCCCGGCCGCGAAGGCATCATGGGGGATGGCGAGCTTGCCCGAGTAGACGCCGAGGCTGGAGAGCGTGCCGCCCGGACGGAGCGAACGAAGCCCGGCCTCGAACGTCGGCTGGGTGCCTAACGCCTCGATCGCGACGTCGGCTCCGCCACCGGTGAGGAGCTTCACTTCGGCGGCGACATCGGTCACCGCGGGATCGATCACGACGTCCGCGCCGAGAGTCCGGGCGACATCGCGACGGTGTGCGTCGAGATCCACGCCGATCACGAGGGCGGCACCCATCAGCCGCGCGCCTATCGTGGCGCACAGTCCGATCGGCCCCTGGCCGAGAACCACGACGCTGTCACCCGGCTTGACGCCGCCGGATTCGGCTCCGCTGAACCCCGTCGAGGCGATGTCCGCGAGCAAGACCACCTGATCGTCACTCAGGTCGCCGGGAATCTTCGCCAGGTTGGCCTGTGCGTACGGGACACGGAGATACTGCGCCTGTGCGCCGTCGATCGTGTTGCCGAAGCGCCAGCCGCCGATCGCCTCGTAACCGGTGCCGTGACCACACTGCGATTGATGGCCCGACAGGCAGCCGTGGCATTGTCCACAGGGAGTGATCGCGCCGACCAGCACACGGTCGCCGATCTCGTAGCCGGTCACTCCGACCCCGAGCTCGGCGATGACGCCGACCGCCTCGTGCCCGATCACCAATCCCGGCCGGACCGGATACTCGCCGCGCAGGATGTGGACATCGGTACCGCAGATCGTCGTCAGCGTCAGGCGGATCACCGCCTCACCCGGCCCGGCGCGCGGTCGCGGCACTTCGCGGATCTCGATCTTGTTCGGCGCGACGAAAACGTTCGCGAGCATCGTGGCGCTGCCGACGGCAACAGGCGGACCGGCGAAGGGGAAAATGCGTTCAGGACTCGATGTGGTGGCCATGGAAAACCTCCGCCGTGCAGGCACGTGTGTGTGGGCCTTCAGGTTACTCCTTCGGCTTCGCGAGGGCAGTCGGGGATCGGGCACTCGAGTGTCGGGCGTGCCCCTACACGACTCCATCGTATCCCCGACGCCGCGGCGAACGGCCCGTCGGCACCTTGCATGTGCGCCACCCCGATTGCCCGCATGCACGTCGGTGGCGCGGAGCTGCCTAACTGTGAGGATCTGCCGATGCCCGGTTCCACGATCGCGCCCGCCCCCCGCGTGCCGCTTGCCGATCTTTCGGTGAACAGCGAGCCACTGTCGCGCAGCGATGATCCACTGGTGCGCGGCCCACTACTCCTCGCGAGTGCGGGGCGCGGGGCGACTGACGCGACCTTCCAGATCGCTGCCGCGGTGGCGGGGCGCTTGAACGTCGGGGTCGAGATCGCCGCGGCGCTCGAGCCGTATCCGGCCACGCTCTTCGAGGCGGTCGCGCCCTACCCAAGGGACCTCGACTCGATTCAGCGCGACATCATCGTCCGCGGCATCGAGCGTCGGCGGGCGGGGGTCGGCGCGCCCGCCATCGGGTGGCCGGTGACGATCTATTACGGCGATCCTGCGCGCGTGATCACTACCGTCGCTCGCGAGTGCGACGCAACGATGATCATCGTCGGTCTCGGCAAGCACGACCCGATCAACCGGCTTCCCGGTGGGGAGCGTGCGCTGCACGTGCTGCGCGGTGCCAGTTGCCCAGTGCTCGCTGTCGCGCCTGACGCCATCGCGCTGCCGACGAAGGCCGTGGTCGGGATGGACTTCAGTCCGGCGAGCGTACGTGCGGCGCGGGCCGCGCTACAGATCATCGCCGAGAATGGCCGATGCATACTGGTTCACGTCCAGCCGATCATCAACCTGCTTCCGTTCTACGCGACGAGCGAGAACTCGTCAGAAAGCTATGAGACCCTGCTCGACAAATGGCGGATGAAATCCGCCCGTAGCACCGTTGCTCTCTTTACCCGCCTCCGCGAGGAGCTGCAGCCATACGCGCCGCGCGGGGTGACCATCGAAACGCGGACGACAGCGGGTGTTGTAGCGCAACAGTTGATCGAGGTCGCCGAGGAAACGAAAGCGCAGGTGATCGCGGTCGGAACGCACGGGCCAAGCGTCGTCGAGCGCCTGTTCGTCGGAAGCGTTGCCACCGAAGTCCTCCGGCACGCCCATCGCACGGTCCTCGCTGCGCCAGCGCCGACGCCTGCCGAGTCAGCGCGGCTGACGCTCCGGCTTCAAGGAACCGTCCAGATCGTCAGGCCTGACGATTGGGCGATCGTGCTCGAGAGGTTCTCGGCACGAAACGCCGGGCGACGCGCGCGGCTCGAGGTGAACGATCCGGAACTTGGCGCACAGGTGCAGCAATCCGGGTTTGCGCTCATCGGCGTCACCTACGATCACCATGACCGGCGAGTCGAAGTGATGTTCGGCGATCCGCTCCACCGCACCTGTCACCTGACCCACTCGGTGCCGAGGGTGGACGACGTATCGGTCGTAGCCGAGCCAGGCGGCCTGGAGCGCACGCTGCGGATCCTCAGTGGCCACGCGCAGACGCTCGTCACCTTTCTCGACTGAGGGAGCGATGACAACCATGGAAAGGATTCTGCGGCGCCGGCCGGTGCAATACACGCATCCGAGCGCTCCGCGACCGGTGCCGCCACGCGAGCCGACCGCGGTGATCGCCGACCTGCTGCGCCGCTGCAGCGCGCCGACCTGTTCGCGCGAAGAGCAGGCATTCGTCGATGGCCAGCATGGCGGCCAGCAATGACACCGAGTGGGCGCGTCAGGCCTGACGACCACAAGGTACCGCTCATCGCGATGCTGGCGATCGCCGGGCTCGGCGCCGGACTGCTGGTCCGCATCGCCAGTGGGCAATCGGCGGGCGGCGCGGTCTGGATGGTCGCGCTCGTCGTCACCGGCGCGCCACTGGTCTGGCGCACGGCGCGCGGCATGGCGAAGGGTCAGTTCGCCGCCGACATCGTTGCTACCCTCGCGATTCTCGGGGCAGTTGCGCTCCGCCAGCCGCTGGCCGGGCTGGTGGTGGTGCTGATGCAATCCGGCGGCGAGGCGCTCGAGCGGTACGCCGAGGGCAGGGCCTCGGCCGCGGTCCGAGCGCTCGAGGAGGACGCGCCTCGCGTTGCGCACCGCATGCATGCCGGCGTTGTCGCGATACTCGACGACATCACCGTGGACGAGATAGGCGTCGGAGACCTGCTGATCGTTCGCCCGGGAGAGATGGTTCCCTGCGACGCCGTCGTCGTCGATGGCCGCTCACACGTCGACGCGTCGCGGCTGACCGGTGAACCGCTTCCGCTGACCGCCGCACCGGGGCTGGCGTTGCTCAGCGGGAGCCTCAACATCGACGGCCCGCTCACGATCCGGGCGACGGTGATCGCTGGCGAGAGCCAGTATGCTCGCATCGTCAGCCTCGTTCGCTCCGCGCAGGCGAGCAAGGCGCCGCTGCAGCGGCTCGCCGATCGCTACGCGGTCTGGTTCACGCCGTTGACGCTGCTCGTCTCCGCGATCGCGTACGCGTTGAGCGGCGACGCGGAACGCGTCCTGGCCGTTCTGGTGGTCGCAACACCCTGCCCGCTGATTCTCGCCACTCCCGTCGCGATCATCGGCGGGATCAACCGTGCGGCGCGCGAGCTCATCGTCGTTCGCAATGGGGGCGCGCTCGAGCAGCTCGCATCGGTCACCGTCGCCGTGTTCGACAAGACCGGGACTCTGACCGTCGGCTCGCCGGAAGTGCGCGGGCTCACGCCGTTAGGCGGGCGCGACGCCGCCGAGGTGCTGCGACTCGCCGCCAGTGTCGAGCATGGCTCGGGCCACCTGCTGGCGCGCTCGGTCGTGCGGGCGGCGGCTGCGTCAGGGCAGGTCCTCGCGCCCGCCGTCGACGTCGAGGAGAGTGCTGGCCAGGGAGTGCGTGGTGTCGTCGAGGGGCAGACGGTGGTCGTCGGCGCGCGCGGGCTGATCGCGGAGAACGCGCCTGGTGCAATAACCGCGTTCGGAATGGTGAGCGCGACCGCCGGCCTGCGCTCCTTTGTCGCGATCGATGGCGCAGCGGCTGGAATCATCGAATACGCCGACCAGCTCCGATCCGGGCTCCCGGGCTTCTTCGCCGAGCTTCGAGAGCTCGGCATTCCCCGGCTGGTGCTCCTTTCCGGCGACTCCGCCGCCCACACGGTCGCCGTCGCGTCCGCAGTCGGAATCACCGAGGTTCGCGGCGACCTGCTCCCCGGCGACAAGGTCGCCGTGGTCGGGGAACTGTCTCGGAGCGGGGCACGGGTGCTGATGGTGGGCGACGGCACCAATGACGCGCCGGCGCTGACATCGGCGAGTGTCGGCATCGCCCTCGCCGGCCACGGGGGCGGCATCGTCGCCGAGGCCGCCGACATTGTCATTCTTGGCAGCGACGTCACCCGCGTCGCGGCGGCGATTCGCATCGCGAGGCGAACACTCCGCATTGCGCGGCAAAGCATCTGGGTCGGACTGGGATTGAGCGCCGTCGCGATGACCGCAGCAGCCGCGGGCCTGATCGCCCCGGTGCCCGGGGCGCTCCTCCAGGAAGCGATCGACGTGGCCGTGATCATCAACGCCCTGCGCACGAGCCGCGCGCAACGCGACGCGACAAGTCAGGAATCTCCCCACGCGGTTTCCGGTCTTACCGGACAGACGCCGATCCGCAGCGAGCGCATTCTTGAGGTGAGCGAGGCGCAGTTAATCACTCAGGATGCATCATGACCGCAATGATCGGCCCGGACTCCGTTGGCGTTCGTGGCGAGTCGCCACTGGCCGCCGCGTTTGAAATCCTCGGCGCACCAAGCGTGAGCGTGGCGGTCAGCCCGCGCTGGACGCGATTCCTGCCTAACGTGCTGCCGCACTGGAGCGGCCGCCTCCTCGCCGTGCCGCTCAGCGCGAAACTCGCTGGCGCGCACGCGATGATCGTCGTTGCCGCGCTCGGTACCGCCCTGTACACCCATCGCGGCGCGCCAGAAGATGGACGTTTGCTGGCGCTGATGACGTCTTCGCTCGCGCTCAGTCTCCTCGTCAGCGTCGCGCTCGGGCTCGCGGCGCTCCGCCCGCTCCGATATCTCGAGGAGGCCGCGGAGCGCGTTTCGAGCGGCGACCTTGCGGCGAGGGTTCCATCCTCGGCGCTGGCCGACCGCAACATCGCGCGGATCGGGCGCACGTTGAACCGCGTGCTCGATGAATTGATCACCGATCGCGCCCGCGCCCGGCGGTTGGCGACCGAAGTGATTCGTGCGAGCGACCGACAGCGCGCGCTGATCTGCCGCGAATTGAGCGAATCGACCGCGCAGGTGCTCGCGGCGCTCACCTTCGAGACGAGCGCCCTTGCCTCGGCGAGTACTGAACCGGCAGTGAAGCAGCGGCTCGAGACCATCCGTATCATGACGTCCGAGGCACTCGAACACGTTGCCATGCTCGCTCAGGCGGTTCACCCACGCGTGCTCGACGATCTCGGCCTCGTCGTCGCGCTGAAGGGTCTCGCTCGGCGGGCGCGCGAGACGTCTGCGGTGGAAGTCGAGGTTGTCGCCGACCCCGAGATGGCGCACGTCCCCGAGTCCGGGGCGGCGATGCTCTACCGCGTCGCCGAAGAAGCGGTCGCGAACGCGCTGCGGCATGGGTGGGCCGAGCACGTCTCGATCACCCTGACCGGCAGCGACACCGCGGTCCGTCTCGTGGTCAGCGATGATGGACGTGGATTCGACCTCGCTGCGGCGATGGCGGAACCCGGCATCGGCATTTTCATGATGCGCGAGCGTGCATCCCTCACCGGCGGAACCTTCTCGATTGAGAGCCAAGCGGCAACCGGCACTACCATCCGGGTAGTCCTCCCCCTGAAGCCAGGATTGGTCCGATGAGAAACGAACCGGAATCGCGGCCATCGAAGGGTGCGCGTGAGGCGCATGCGACACTTGCCCCCGCCTTCCGCGCACTCGCCGCGACGGAGTGCTCGCGGATCCTCTCGCGGAATCACGTAGCCCGTCTGGCCTTCGCGTTCCACGGTCGCGTGGACATCGAGCCGGTCCACTATGTATACGATCAGGGCTCGATGTATTGTCGCACGTCGCCGGGCTCCAAGTTGACGACGATTGCGCACAGCCCGTGGATCGCCGCCGAAGTGGACGAAATAGAAGGCCTTTTCGAGTGGCGGAGCGTCGTCGTGCACGGCTCCGTCTACACGCTGTCGCACGACGTTCAAGGTGCCGAGGCAACGGCCTGGGCGCGCGGGCTCGAGCTTCTCCGCGCACTGATACCCGAGACGGGCACCGGGGACGATCCAGTGCCCTTCCGTTCGGTCATGTTCCAGCTTCGGATCGAAGAGACGTCGGGGCGGGAAGCGAGGCCGGGCAACCGTTAGGCTTGACTGGCCCGACCACGTAGGACGCGACGTCGAGTGCCGCCTGCACTGAGAGCAGCATCGCGAGCACGAACGGCGCCGACGACCAGCGGTCGCGCATCGGCGAGTTGCGGAGCATGCGCCAACCCGTAAACGTCACCGCTGCCTCGAGGATGAAGTCGGCGACCGGGTGCGAATAGAGATTGAGCCCGACGACTGGGCCACCGGCCCAGAGGACCTTGAGGCCGGTGATGTAATCGGCGGCGAGGTGGAGCAGCACCATCGCCGCGATCACCGCGCCTGCGCCGGGTGAGCGCCGCCAGACCGCAGCAGCGCCCCCAAGCATGACCGCCTGAAACGCGATCGAGGGGAGCGAGTGCGAGTAAAGGCCGTTCGGTCCGCAAACGCGGAGCGCCGCGGTAACGAAGTCGATCACGTCCGGCGCGACGGACGCGATGACCAGCGCGAGCAAGGGAACCGACGCAGTGCGTGAGCGCGCGGCCATCGCGACGCCGAAATGACCAGCAATCACGGCAAGGAGTGGCGAGCGAGTGCGCGGGGCATTCGGGGAACAATAGCACTTGTGCCTCGGCCACTGCACCATGCATCCACCCCGCGATGCGCGGCTTACCGCAGCGGTACGGCCAGCAGTACGGGTGCCGTCAGCGCCATCCCCGGCTTCTTGACGCCGTCCTCGTCGTATTTCTCCCACTGGCTGTTGGCGACGTATACATAACGGCCGCCCGCGATCGTCCCGGTGGTCGGCTCGTCGGCGATCGCGAGGTTGCGGTCGAGCAGCGTCGCCGTGAGCACCCGCCGCCGGCCACGGTCGACCACGAAGCGCATCACCTGCGCCGGCGACACGCCGTTCTGGACCGCGATGATCGCCCCCTGTCGATCGAGCACGACGCCGTCACAGCCGAGCGACGTCGAGGCCGGCGCGTCGTCGAGCCGCGTGACGCGCTTGCTGGCGACGTCGAACACGAGCAGGCCGTGCGCGTAGTCAGCGATGAACACCGAGCGTCCATCCGCCGTTGGCGCGACACCTTGCAGTGACCGGAAGAGCGGACTCCCGATGCGCTCGAGCGTATCGGCGTTCGATCGCAGCCGATACATGAACGGCTCGGTCGACTCGGACGCCGAGCACCGCGCCCATGCCGGCCTGCTCGCGGGGCCAGAGCTCGCGCACCGTCCCGTCAGGGCTCAACTCGGCCACGGTTCGGTGCCTGACGCTCGCGACGTAGAACCGCTTCGTCCGCGCATCATAGTCCACCCCTTCCGGGTCCACCCCTTCCGGCCAGAAGGTCGAGTCGGGCAAGGTCGCGATGGCGCGGCTGTGCACCTTCGGCGTGAGATTGCCCTCCACCCGCCCGGCAGCGCGATCGAACCGCGCAAGACCACGGTAGGGCATGAAGGCGCTGTCGCCGCGCAGCGATCGGCCCAGCCCGTACGCCGCGTAACGATCGAGCGACGCGATGACTTCGCTGGTATCGCCCGCAAGTGCCGCGGTGTACGCTTTTCCCCAGACGTAGCTGGATTGTGTCGGCCAGGCGAGCGCGGCGCGGCTGATCTCGGCGCTCGCGGTGATGAGATCCCCGGCGTTGAGCGCGCGGACCCCGCGCCCCCACGCCAGGCGCGCGGCGGCTGCCGAGTCGACGGCGGAAACGCCGGTTGCCGACTGCGCGTTGAGGGGAACCGCGGCGACGATGAGTGCCGCGTACCACGAGGTGAGCTGTCGCATGTCGCAGAGACTAGCGCGGCTGATCAGGTCGCGCAGCAGTGGGCCGCGGATTGCAGGATGACTTGACGTGAACCTGACCGGCATGATTTTTACCGGTCCCGGATGCCGCGACGGATGCGCAGCAAGCGATTACGAGGGAGCTTCAATGTCCGAACAGCAAGGCACGACCCACCCCGACAGCGAAAACAGCGCGGCTGCAGTCCTTCCCGCGGGCGCCCATGCACCCGACTTCACCCTTCAGTCGGCGCCCGATCGTTCGGTCACGCTCTCCGAACTCCGTGGCAAGCCGGTAGTGCTGGCGTTCTATCCCGCGGATTGGAGTCCGGTCTGCGGCGACCAGATGGCGCTCTACAACGAGCTGGTCTCCGAATTTCGCGAGCAGCACGCCGAGCTGCTCGGCATCTCCGTGGATAGCGCGTGGTGTCACAAGGCGTTCGCCAGCGCACGAAAGATTCATTTCGACCTGCTCTCGGATTTCGAGCCGAAGGGCGCGATCTCACGCCAATACGGCGCCTATCGCACAGCCGACGGCGTCAGCGAGCGTGCACTGTTCGTCATCGACGCCGGCGGCGTCATTCGCTGGAGCTATGTCGCTCCGGCCGGCGTCAATCCCGGCGCCGATGGCATCCTCGCCGCCCTCGAGCGCCTAACGCCGGAACAGCGCGGCGACAAGGCAACCGGCGCGCCGGCGCGGCCGAGTGGAAACACGCGTCCCGAATCGCGTGCGGACGCCGGCGCGACCAGATGACGGGAGCGTCGCACTACGGTCAACTCGTTCCCCCGGTCTCGGAGCGCGATCGCGTGGCCGGCGATCCGGATGCGCCGGTGACGCTGGTCGAATACGGGGACTACGAGTGCCCGCACTGCGGCCTGGCGCGCCCGATCGTGAAGTCCATCCAGCGCCGGCTGGGCAAGAAGCTGCGGTTCGTCTTTCGCAATTTTCCCCTCGCCGAGGCCCATCCTCACTCGCGTCACGCGGCCGAAGCGGTGGAAGCGGCGGCCGACCAGGGCAAGTTCTGGGAGATGCACGACGCGCTCTTCGAGAATCAGGACCGACTCGAGGATGAGGATCTGGTCGCGATTGCCCGGTCGCTCCGGCTCGACGCCGAGCGTGTCGCAACGGCGCTGGCGGACGGGAGGTACACGGCCCGCGTCCGTGAAGACTTCCGGGCCGGAATCCGGTCCGGAGTGAACGGGACCCCCACCTTTTTCGTCAACGGGGAGCGTTATGATGGGCCCTGGGCGGATGAGGATGGGTTTGTTCGCGCGCTCGAGCGCGCGGCCAGGGCGGGGAGCCCAGCCAAGGCCCACGGCTGAGCCCTCCGCGCGCCGATGTGCGCCATTTTGCATGGGGCCGCCTTGCGCTACAAAACAAATGGTGACAGGTTGCAATCGAGGCGCGGGGGACTGACTCCGGCGTCCTAGACCCTTTTCGGCGATGGGGCTGAAATGGAGCCGTTGCACAGCAGCGCCGATGTCGGCGTTGTAGAGAATGAGATCGACGGTCGCAACTCACCAGTTGCTGCCGTTGTGGTGACGTTGGCTGATGTCCCACCGACTGATCTCGGTAGGCAGCGCCTGCCGCGCATTGCGCACGATTTCGGGCAGACCTCCGCTCCGGCGGAGGGCGGGAGTCCCGCGCGCGTATGGCGCTGGACGGTTGCGGTGCAGGGCACCTGCCGCCGCGCGACGACCACCGCTGGCGATCGTCGCCGTGATGCGCTGTACACCGCGACGCGGTTCATCGAAACCGCGAAGCGGATCGTTCGCTTCGAGCCGGCACGTCTCGGGGCGACCATAACGCACGCGCCCTGCGAGCCGTCCTCCGCGCACGACGTCCCAGGCCAGCACGTGCTCTGCCTCGAGCTGCGCGACACTGACCCCGCGACGATCGGCCGCATTTACGAGCGGCTCGTCGCCGAAGCGTGGACGATCGGACGCCTCAGCTCTTCGACCTTCGCGTTCACGCCGCACGCGTCGAATCCGACGGTGCTGTACGAAGTGTCGGACGAGGCCGCGGTCCCGGCGCCGCCGCAGTCGATGATGCCGGGGCGGATGGGGCAGGTCGCGTCCGACGCCCTCCAGAACTCGCGCGCCGGATAGTTCCTCCGCGCGGCGCGCCCGAAGCACCGCACCTCAGCACACTTCATAATTCTCTCACACCTCCGGCATTGTCCACCGGCGGCGTGGCACCGACACGTTAGGCTGAACGGCAACAGCCTTCCCGATCCCGGTGCGGGCCGGCCGCTGAATGGAGCTTGCTGGATTGGCGAGCGGGGGCGTATGCTAGCATCCAGATGATCGCACTCGCTCAGCCCCGTCCACCCGAGCACACCGAGCCGGCATTCTTCGCCGACCCGATCGCCCGCGCGCTGCTCGACGAGCGGCGCGATGCGGCCGAGCGGCTCCTCAATCGCGTCCGCATTGTTGTCCTGCTGTTGCTCGTCGTCGCTGCACTCGGTTACGCGCCGACGCTGTCGGCCGCGCTCGATCGCGCCAATGCCGTCGTGCTGCTCCCGACGCTGGCCTGGGCGCTTGGGCAGCAGTGGTGGCTCGGCCGGCGCGAGCGGCTCCCCGGCTGGATCGCGATCGTCAACCCGATCATCGACTGCTGCGCAGTGAGCGCGATCATCATCAGCTACGGGCTGGCGGAGTCGGCGTCGCTCGCGCTGAAGAGCCCGATCGCGCTCACCTACTTCCTCGTCCTCGCGGCGCGCCCGCTCGCGTCGTCGGTGCGGAAGACGGTCGTCGTCGCCGCCTTTGTCGCGGTCCAGTACGCGCTGCTCGTCGCGTTCTTCGTGCTCGTCGCCGGAGCGCCGCTGACGAAGCCCCTCGGCGCGGCCACCGGCGCCGGGATCTCGCTGCTCGACGAGGGCGCGAAACTGCTCTTTCTCGCGTTAGGCGGTACACTCGCGGTGTACGCGACGCTGTGGCACGAGCGGCTGGTCTATGGCTACCTGTTCGAGACACGCGAGCGTGCGCGCGCACTCGACCAGCTCGCGGAGGCGCAGCTGCATTCACTGCGACTGCAGCTCCAGCCGCATTTCCTGTTCAATACGCTCAACACGATCACCGCGCTCATCGCCGCCGAGCCGCGAGCCGCCGAGCGAATGGTCGCTGGATTGAGCGAGCTCCTTCGCGCGTCGCTCCGGCTTGCCGACGAGCAGGAAGTTCCGCTCGCGCGTGAGCTCGATCACCTTCGGCTCTACGTCGACATTCAGCGGACACGATTCGGCGACCGGCTCGATGTCGCAATGGACGTCGACCCGGCAGTGCGGAGTGCGCTCGTCCCGAGCCTGCTGCTCCAACCTCTGGTGGAGAACGCGATTCGACATGGAATCACGCCACGTGCCTCGGGCGGACGAATCTCGGTGCGCGCATCGCGCGATGCAGACGAGCTGAGGCTCGAGGTACGCGACGACGGGGTCGGCGCGGCGACGCACGACGGCCTGCTTGCGCGAGAAGGAGTCGGACTGACCAACACCCGCGAACGGCTGCGTCGCCTGCACGGCGCGCGGCATCGCTTCGCGTACGAGACCCGCGTCGGATCCGGGTTCTCGGTGCGGATCACTGTCCCCTTCCGAACCGACGGGGCGCACGGCACATGAGCGCGACCATCCGCGCGATCGTGGTCGACGACGAGCCGCTTGCACGCCGGCACTTGCACGCGCTGCTCACCGCGGAGCCGGATGTTACGGTCGTCGCCGAATGCGCGAACGGGCTGGAAGCGGTCGCGGCGATCAGGTCGCAGCGCCCAGATCTCGTCTTCCTCGATATCCAGATGCCCGAACTGGACGGGGTAGGGGTCGCCGACACCATCGGCGCAGCGTCGATGCCGCTCACCGTCTTCGTGACCGCGCACGACGACCGCGCGCTCGACGCGTTCCGCGTGCATGCGCTCGATTATCTCCTCAAGCCCGTTGATCGCGCCCGTTTCGCGCTCGCCCTCGCGCGGGCAAAGGACACGCTCCGCGGCCGCGTTGCACGCGACCCGGCGCGGCTCGAGGCGATGCTCGCCGCACTCCGTCCGCGCCGGGACGGCGCCGAGCCGATCGTGCCGAGCGAGCGTCTCGCGGTCCGCATCGACGGTCGGACGCTCCTCGTTCGTGTTCGCGAAATCGACTGGATCAGTGCCGACGACAACAACGTCGTGCTTCACGCGGCTGGCCGTGCGCTGCGCATCCGCGAGACGCTGAGCTCGATCGCCGAGCGTCTGCCGACCGACTTCGTCCGTGTACACCGCTCGGCGATGGTCAATGCGTCCCGCGTTGCCGAGGTGCGTCCGGCGATGCACGGCGAGTACTTGATCGTCCTGTCAGACGGGGTCGAAGTTCCGACCGGCCGCCGATTTCGCGACGCTGTACACGGTTTGATCCGCCAGGCTCGCTGATCGGTTGGCGTTCGCCCCGGAATTCGCGGGACTCGCCCCGAGCTTGTTGCGTCCGATTATCCGCCTCGTACGTTGGCGATCTCGAAGCGGCACTGTCACTGGAGAATCTGATGCGCGTTTCAATGTTGACGATTGTGGGATTCTTCGGCCTGACCGCGTGTGGCGGTGGCGGCGATGGCGGGACTGGTCCCGGTGGGGGAGGGGGCGGCGGCGGTGGTGGAACGCTTGTCCACGCGCAGCGCGTAACGGCGACGACCGGATTCGCCTACGATCCTTCTACCATTTCAATCCCTGCTGGCGACACGATCTACTACACGTTCCAGTCGATCCAGCACAACGTCATCTTCGATACCGCTGGCAATCCCGGTGACGTTGGGAACACGACGAGCGCGACGGTGAAACGCCGCTTCCTCGCGGCCGGAACGTACAATTATCACTGTGGAATCCATCCGTCGATGACGGGTGCCGTGACCGTCACGCCGTGATCCGGGTAACGTCAGGCAGGATCGCCACCGCGTTAGGCGCCTGCGCGAGCCTTGCGCTCGTCCCACTGGCTGCCGGGGCGCAGTGCCTCCCCGGCGAGCAATCGAACGAAGCGAAGCTGCTCGCGCACTATTCGGCGCCGCTCACCTTCGCGCCACTGGCCGAGCCGGGCTTCGCGGCCGGCCGGTTCGTGATCGGCGCCGACCTGACGTACATCCCGAAGCCTGACCCGGCGCTGGAGCGCACCGGGGTCTGCTTCATGCCGAAGAACGAATCGACGCAGCTTTCGCCGGTCTTTCCGCGTCCGCGGCTCATGATTGGCCTGCCGTTAGGCATCGGGCTCGAGTTGAGCTACCTCCCGCCGGTGCGGGTCGCCGGCGCGAAGCCCAATCTGGTGAGCGGCGCGGTATCGGTTGCCCGACCACTCCTGGTCTTGGCCGGGCGGCCGGTAATCGCCGCGGCCCGCCTGCACGCAACCCGCGGCTACGTGAATGGCGCGATCACCTGCGCCAGGGACGCGCTGCAGCAGACCGACCAGAACGAACCCTGCTACGGGGCGGAGAAGTCGAACGACACCTTCCGCCCGAACATGTGGGGAATCGACGGCTCGGTCGGCCGCGCGTTCATGGATGGCCGCCTTGGCCTCTATGCCGGCGGCGGCGTGACCTGGCTCGCCCCTCGCTTCCGCGTCGGTTTCACCGACGGCCGCGGATTCGTCGACCGCACCCGTGTCGAAGTCGACCTGACGCGCGCCGCTGTCTTTGCCGGTGCCGCCTATCACGTTTCCGGTACCTGGTCCGCCACCGCACAACTCTACTCGGTGCCGGAGGACGTGACCCTGTTCCGCCTCGGCGGCGCGGCGAGGCTCGGCAAGCAGTAAGCCCACAGCGTTGGTGCGCGGTTTGGACGGCGGCTGTCGCTGATCGGTTCATCCGAGCCGCTGGCCTCGTGGCATGTCGGCCGTAGCCCTCAGCATCCGGGCGTCGTGACAGTCTTTAACTCTGGGACACCGAGACACCGAGACACCGAGACACCGAGAGCACCGCGAGCACCGAGAGCACCGAGCGGCCTGGCATCGAGACACCGCGATCGCACGAGCCTGAATTGCTGGGGGCAAGCGGGGCGAGACCATCTCACCCACTTGCCCTCAAGCTTTTGACTCTGGCGTAAGAGGCCCGCCCTGCAGGCTGTACTCGGTGCCCTCGGTGTCTCGGTGTCTCAAATTTACAGACTGTCACGACGCCCGGATGCTGAGGAGTACGGCCGACATGCCAGAAGGCCAGCGGCCCAGAGGGACCGACCAGCAATAGCCGCACTCACCTCAAGCGGCCACACACGCCGTCCGCTCACCGCTTTCCGCACCGCTTACAGCCGGCATCTCACCGCTATCTTCCCGGTGACCAAGCCTGCTCCCGGGCAGTCCTAATGGACCAACCCGTTCCCGGTCCATCGATGGCAACCTCGCACAACAACGCAGCTCGTCGCGTTCCCCAGCCCGTGGTCTACGCCGGGACGTCAGGCGTCGAGTTGTCGGTCGTCATTCCATGCTTGAATGAGGCCGACACGCTGGCGGTCTGTGTGCGGAAGGCGCTCGCCGCGCTGGCCGATGCCTCGATCAGCGGCGAGGTCATCGTCGCCGACAATGGCAGCACCGATGGCTCGCTCGAGATCGCCGAGCGCGAAGGTGCGCGCGTCGTACGCGTGCCGACGAAGGGGTACGGCAGCGCGCTCATGGGCGGGATCGAGGCGGCCAAGGGGCGCTACATCCTCATGGGCGACGCCGACGACAGCTATGACTTCGGCGAGCTGCCCAAGTTCGTGATGAAGCTGCGCGAAGGATTCGACCTGGTGCAGGGATGCCGGCTCCCCGCGGGGGGCGGCGAAGTCCGCACCGGCGCGATGCCATTTCTCCATCGCTGGTGGGGAAACCCGATGTTCTCGTGGATGGTGCAGCAGTGGTTCCACGCGCCGATCCACGACGTGCACTGCGGCATGCGCGCGTTCACGAAGGAGCTGTACGTGAAGCTCGATCAGCGCTGCACCGGAATGGAATTCGCCTCGGAGAACGTCATCAAGGCGAGCATCCATGGCGCGAAGATCGCCGAGGTACCGGTCACGCTGCACGTGGACGGCCGCGTCGCGCATGCGCCGCACCTCAAGACATTCCGCGATGGCTGGCGGCATTTCCGTTTCTATCTGATGTTCAGCCCGCGCTGGTTGTTCCTGCTCCCCGGACTCCTGCTCGGCGCGGCCGGACTCGCCGGGTATGCGCTGGCGATGCCGCAGACGCGCATCGGCAGCGTCGTCTTCGACGTCAACACGCTGCTCTTCGCCAGCCTCGCGATCATCTGCGGATACCAGTCGGTGCTGTTCGCGCTGCTGACCAAGTTCTTCGCGATCGGTGAAGGACTGCTCCCGACCGACGCGCGCATCGAGCGCATCGGGAAGATCCTCACGCTCGAGCGCGGGCTCATCCTCGGTGCGGTCTCGTCGATTGCCGGTTTGTCGATGCTCGTCGCGACGATCGTCCAATGGCGGTCGCATGGCTTCGGGCCGATGAACTATCAGACGTCGCTCCGCCTGACGATTCCCGGCATGACGCTCACCGTGCTCGGCTTCCAGACGATCATCTGGAGCTTCTTCGTCAGCATTCTCGCGCTCAAGCGGCGATGACGAACGCCCCGCGCGGGGGTGCGACCGCCCCCGCCGCGACTGTGACCCCCGAGTTCGACGCCTACGCCGCGCGCTACGACGAGGCCCTCGCCGCTGGCTTGAGCGTCACCGGTGAGGACAAGGAATACTACGCGCGCGGCCGGATGCGCTGGCTCGGCGAGCGGCTTCGCGCGTTAGGCGCGCCCGCGCCGGCGACGGTGCTCGACTTCGGCTGCGGGCTCGGCGCCAGTACCCCGCTGTTTCTCGACATGCTCGGCGCCGGCCAGGTCGTCGGGGTCGATGTGTCGGAGGGCCTGCTCGAGCGCGCGCGCGAGGCGTTCGCTCGCGAGTCGCGGGCCCGCTTCGCCACGATCGACGCGCACGATGCGCCGGCCAGCGCCGACCTCGCGTTCGTGAACGGCGTCTTCCATCACATCCCGGTCGCGGACCGCGCGGAGGCGTTGCGCTACGTCAGGCGCACGCTTCGGCCCGGCGGCTACTTCGCGTTCTGGGAGAACAATCCGTGGAATCCGGGCACGCGCTACATCATGAGCCGTGTCTCGTTCGACGAGAACGCGATCACGATCACGCCGCCTGAAGCGCGCCGATTGCTCCGCGCGGCCGGTTTCGAGATCGTCGAGACACGCTTCCTGTTCATCTTCCCGCGCCTGCTCCGGCTGTTCCGGCCTCTCGAACGCCTCGTCTCCCGCCTGCCGTTAGGCGGTCAGTACATGGTGCTCTGCCGCGCAGGCTGAGCCTCGCTGATCCGTCCCTGTACATCCGATGATCTTCCGACTCCCGATCGCGCTCGCGGTGGCGTTCCTGCTCGCATGGAAGCTCGGCTTCGTCCGCACCGCGGGGTCGCGGGTCGCCGCCTGGCTCGAGTCGCGCTGGGCACCGCTCGCCATCGGTGCCGTCACGGCGATCATGCTCACGCTCGCCTGGGGATCGTGGCGGCAGATTCCCGTGATCCATGACGAAGCGTCCTACCTCTTCCAGGCGAAGCTGTTCGCGGCCGGTCACTGGACGGCGCCGTCGCCACCGGTGCCCGAGTTCTTCGAGCAGTGGCATGTGTTCGTCGTGCCGCACTACGCGTCGAAGTATCCACCGGGGCACGCGCTGCTGCTGGTCCCGGGCATCTGGCTCGGCCTTCCAGGAATGATGCCGGTGCTCCTCGGTGCCGCGACCGCGGCGCTCGTGTTCTCGATCGCGCGCCGGCTCACCAACGGCATCATCGCCCTCTGGACCTGGGGCTGGTGGATCACCACCGCGCTCGTGCTCTGGCTGCTAGCGTCCTACTTCTCGCAGCCGACGTCGGCGTTCTGCTGGATGCTCGGCTGGTACGCGCTGCTCAGGTGGCGTGAGGACCGGCCAAGCAGCCGTCGCTGGCTGTTCGGCGTCGCGGCGGCGGTCGGCTGGCTCGGACTGACACGCCCGCTCACCGCCCTCGCCTATGCGGTCCCGATTGGCGTGTACGTGCTCTGGAAGGTGGCGCAGCGCCGGCAGTGGGCAACGTTAGGTGGGGCCATCGCCGCGGGGTTCGCGATCCTGCTGATCATTCCGCTCTGGAGCGTCAAGACCGTCGACAGCGCCCGGACCACGCCCTACGGGCTCTACTCGAAGATGTACTTCCCGTGGGATGCACCGGGTTTCGGTCTCGACTCGACGCCGCCGTCGCGCGCGCTCCCGCCCGACATGGCACTGATCGCGAAGTACAACTCGGAGCCGCATCGTGGCTACGTGCCGTCGGTGCTCCCGAGAGTGCTCGCCGAGCGTTCGTTCTATGTCGCGAAGGACATGTGGGGCCCGCCGCGGATCGCGCTGACGGTGCTCGCCGTGATCGGATTGTTCGCGATGACCGCCGAACTCGCGTTCGGCCTCGCGTCGGTGCTTGCGCTGCTCGTCGCCTACCTCTGGTTCAACCACGGCGCGGGGTGGACGGTCTACTACCTCGAGATCCAGCCCGTGCTGGCGATATTCGTCGCGTTAGGCTTCTGGCGGGTGATGAACCTCCACCTCCGCGGTGCCGGCACGCACCCGACGACGCGAACCCCCACGCCATTCGTCGCCGGCGTCTCGATGCTGATGATGCTGTTCCTCGCCGAGTTCGCGAAGGTGATGGTCTTCAAGGCGCACCGGAACACCGTCGCGGTGCAGACCTACCAGCGCACGTTTCTCTCGGCGATCGCCCAGCTGCCCGCCGAGAAAGCGATCGTGTTCGTGCGCTACGGCCCCGGGCATAATCCCCATCTGAGCCTGCTCTACAACGAGCCGGACCTCGCGAACGCGCGCCGCTGGATCGTCTACGATCGCGGCCCCGACAACCTGCGGCTGATGCGCGCCGCGCCTGACCGCGCCACATTCCTCTTCGACGAAGCGCGGAACGCGATCTATCCCTTCGTCCCGGCGCGCGACACGATCCCTCGATAGGCGAGTGGAGACAGCACGACATGGGGGAACGGCGATGGCGAGCGAGATCGGCGTTCTGATCGTGCACGGCATGGGCGCGCAGGAGCCGGACTTCGCGGACGGCTTCATCGCCGAGATGCAGGGCCGGCTGCTCCGACTGGGGGTCGCACCGGAAGCGGTCGCCTGGCGCGCCGGCTGGTGGGCCGACACGGTCAAGCGGCGCGAGGACGAGCTCTGGGACACCCTCTCCCGCGACCACACGCTGCGGTACGAGGGGACGCGCCGCTTCGTGATCAGCCACTTCGGCGACGCCCTCGCCTACCAGCGCGTCCCCGGCCCGGGAACCGATGCGTACCGCATGATCCACGCGCGAATCCGCGAGCACCTCGCTGCACTTCGCGACCAGATGGGCGGCGACAAGCCGATTCTCATCATCGCCCACTCGTTAGGCAGTGCGATCGTGTCGAACTACGTCTGGGACGAGCAGAAGTCGCCGACCGAGGGTGCGACCGCCACGGAGCGAATGGAAACGCTGGCCGGCCTCGTCACCTTCGGCTCGAACATCCCGCTGTTCACGCTCTGCCTCGACCAGGTCGTGGCGATCCGCTTCCCGGTGCCGGCGTTGTCAGGCCCACTCCGTGAGGCCTCACGCTGGCTCAACTTCTTCGACGCCGACGACGTCCTCGGTTACCCCCTCCGCCCGCTGAGCCCGAGCTATCGCGACGCCGTGAGCGCCGACCTCCAGATCAACGTCGGCAGCGCGCTCCGCTCGTGGAATCCGTTGTCGCACGAGGAATACTGGACCGACAACGACTTCACCGGCCCGGTCGCGTCGATGATCCGCGAAGTTCTCGAGGCGGGGAGGATGCTGTAGCGGTAAGCAGGTGCGGACAGCGGGGAAGTGCGGCTCTTGCTGATCCGTTCCTCCTAGCCGCTGGCTTCCTGGCAAGTCGGCCGTACGCCTCAGCATTCGCTCTTCGTGACAGTCTGTGACGGTGAGACACCGAGACACCGAGGTCACCGAGAACAGCCCGCAGGGCTGAGCCTTTGCACCAGAGCCGAACTACTTGGGGGGCAAGCGGGTGAGATGGCCTCGCCCCGCTTGCCCCCATGTTGTTCGCGGCTCGTGCTATTGTGATGTCGTGATGCCAGCTCGGTGCTCTCGGTGTCTCGGTGTCTCACAACATAGACTGTCACGAAGACGGGATGCTGAGGACCACGGGCGACTTGCCAGGAAGCCAGCGGCCCAGAGGAACGGATCAGCAATAGCCGACGCAACCCGCGGTACAGCGACGCCGTCCGCTTGCTGCTTGACGCTCATCGCTTACAGCCGCCGGTGCGCCTAACGCTTGCCGGGCGCGTCCCACTCTTCCGGCGGGGCGGCCGAGCCGCGGCCGCGGGCGGCGACTGGCCAGCTGGTCTCGACCACGTCGCCACGAGCGCCGTAGATCTCGTCGAACAGATGCACCACGATGCAGACGTGGTTGGGGACGATGCGCACGCGGTCGCCGACGCGGGGGCGCCAGTCGGTGTCGCGGAGCTCGATGATGCCGTGCTCTTCGGACATCCGTGACACCACGAGCTCGGGACGGTCGAGCAGGGCACCGAAGCCTTCGCCTTCGGCACCGCGCATCGGCTCCCTCCCTAACGACTTGGCACCGGCGTCGACAACGACCTGGCCGGGCACGGCCGTGCTGATCACCGTCGCCGCGACGGTGAGGGCGCAGTCATCCCAGCTGCATGCCCCGATCGCGGCGGTCACGCGATCGTTGTAGACGTAGGTGCCGGGACGCACCTCAGTCAGGCCTTCGATCTCGTGCATCCGCCACGCGGCCGGCGTCGAACCGCCGCTGACGACGCCGGGGGGAAGGCCTTCGCGCTCGAGTGCCTGGATGGCGAGACGGAGGTCGGTGTTGAGGCGCTCGATCGCTGCGCCCTGCTCCCTGAGCGGCTCCCGGATGTGGCCTGGATAGAACGCGATCCCCGCGTAGCGGAGCGGCGGGCTGCGCCAGACGAGCTGCGCGAGCTTGACCGCCTCCTCCGGTGTAGCGACGCCGACGCGACGCATGCCGACGTCCAGTTCGATGTAGACCCCGATCTCCCGGTCGACCACCCGCGCCGTGCTCGCCAGCTGCTCGATCGCGACGGCCGAATCCACCGCGACGGTCAGCCGCGCATCGCGGGGGAGCGTCATCAGCCGGGCCAGCTTGGCGGCGCCGATCGGCGGATAGGCGAGCAGCAGGTCCTTCGAGACGTCGGCCATCACCTCCATCTCGCGGCTCGTCGCGCACGTCAGGCCTAACGCGCCCATCCTTATCTGGTCGGCGGCGATCCGCGGCGACTTGTGCGTCTTGACGTGCGGCCGCAGCGACAGGCTGTGCAGCGCGGCATAGGTCGCCATCGCCTCGACGTTGGTCGCCAGCCGGTCGAGATCGACAATCACCGACGGCGTCTCGAGCTCGTCGAGCCGGCGGGGCGACGCCTCTTCGGTAAAACGCGGGAACGACGATCGCCGGCCGCCGCCGGAGCCGTGTTTCACCTCAGGCTCCCAGCCGGATCGCCTGCCCGGTGATGTCGCGCGCCGCGTCGGAGCAGAGCCAACGCACGACGTCGGCGACCGATTCGCGCTCGACGTAATTCTTGTCGGCGCCCATGTCACTCACGTTCATCGCGGTGCGAATCATCGTCGGCGCGATCGCGTTGGCCCGCACGCCATTCTTCCGCTCCTCCTGCGACACCGCCTGCATCAGCGCGAGCACACCCGACTTCGCTGCCGCGTACGCACTCTTCTCGGCGACCTGCGCACCGGGCAGCACAGCCGCCGCCGCGAAGTAGACGATACTCCCACGCCCACGCCGCAAAGCTGGTAAAAAAGCGCGCGACGCGAGATATGCCGTCGTCAGGCTGATCGCGATCTGCTTGTACCACACCGCCGGATCGCTTTCGGCAACCGGACCGCTCATCGCGAATCCACCAGCCGCCGCGATCAGCGCAGCCAGGGGGCGATCGCCGTCGCCAAGTATCTCGCGGGCGACGCGCATCGTGTCGTCGGGATCAGTGAGATCGGCGACGAACCCGCGGGCCAGCGCACCGCCCTTCGTCAACTCGCGCGCCCGCGCGGCGACACCTTCTGCGTCACGATCGATCAGCGCGAGCTCGGCGCCCTCGCTCGCGAAGGCGAGAGCAATCGCTTCGCCGACCTGCCCGGCACGGCCCACTCCGGTGATCACCACCAGGCGTTGGCTCGACGTCTTCGCAGACGACGTCATCGAGCTTCGGGCAGCGAGCGATTTCTCATTGGGGAGAATATGCGGCGCTAGCCGAGCGATGCATAGTATCGGAGGCCACTCGGCGTCGCGCGAAATCCGGCCGTGGCAAACGCGGCGGCTCGCGGGCTCGTCACCGCGGGCCGTCCATCGATCGTCTCGATGTTCAGGTCCCGCGTCGCGCGTTCAGCGTCGTGCAGCGAACGAATGAGCGCCCGCACCGCCGCGCTGAGTTCATTATCAGCGATGTCGGGAGCGATCGAAATGCGCTTGCCACGGGACTCGCTCGACAGCAGCACCGTGCCACCCCGCATGACGAGGAGCGCATCGCGGCCGCGTGGACGCTCGTGCGCGGCGCGGACAGCCTCCGTGCGAAGGGTGTATGGATTGGCTGGATCGCTCGCACGCATCACGATCAGCGGCGCACCGGGATCGATCGCTGCCGCGCGCAACTGCTCGACCGCGTCGGGGAGCGCGAACTGCGCACCGGCCAGTCCGCGCACGAAGTACCCGCGTCGCACCTCGCCGCGCAGCTCGAGCTTCCGCAGCTCGTAGTAGATCGATCGCCAGGCGACCGCCGGCTTCTCGCGCCGCCACCAGTCACGCGAGACGATCCCGTAGCGGTCCAGCCATTGTCGCGCCACACGCTCAGCGCGTTCGTCCTCGGGTAAGGATGCGCCGAGGACGCCCGGCGTCCGGAGCAGCGTCCACCGTCCCTGCCAGACCGCGTTCTCGTCGCGCGCACCGGGGAGATCGGGTCGCCGCCACTTGGGAAGCCGGCGCAGGTTGGCGCGGCGCTGGACCATCGGTCGCGACGGAGTGAATCCCTCAGGAAGCCAGCGCGTCGGGTCGGGCGCAACGCCGCGGCCCGGTGCCGTCGGCATCGCTCGCCACCGCGCGACGTCGCGCGCCGCGTCCGGTGCGTCGCTCGTGACCAGCGCCGCGGCGACGAGCTCGCGCAACCCGTCACGCAGCTGCCGCGGCCCGAGCCCGGTCGCCGCGACGAGATCGTCGAAGAAACTCGCGCCATGCTTCGCCAGTGCGTCGCGAACGGCGGTCGCGAGCTCGCCTAACGGCGGATTGTCGTCGCTCGCCAACCAGAGCTGTCCGCTGCCGCGCGCAAAAAAGCGGATTCCGCTGAGCGTGCGAACACCAGCCTTTTCGTCAAGCGCGCCCGTGCCAGCCCAAACCAGTTCTCCGGTCAGCGCCAGTCGCGCCAGGTCATCATCGGTGAATTCATTGACCCGTACCGGGAGATAGTCGCGCCACCAGCTATCGGCTGGACGGGCCAGCCCATAGAGCTGCCGCAACGCGACCGCCGCTCCCGGCGAGCCCTTCAAGCGATCGCGTTCGTCGACATGCTGCCACCGCTGCAGGAAGGCCGCGAGCACGGGAATCTCCACCGCTTCGACCGCGCGGCGTGCGGCGGCGAGCTCCCGACGACGCGCCTGCTCGAGCACCGGGCGCGTCACCCAGCGCGGGTCAAATCCCGCCGCGTCGATGCGCACCAGGCGCTTCGCGCGCTCCCATTCCTCGAGCCGCGTGAGCAGCCGCGCCGCGCTCATCGCGTAGCGCGCACGAATGTCGGCCACCCCGACGGGGCCGGCCAGCGTCAGGTAGCGCCACAGCAGCTCGCGCCGCGCCGCACTTCGCGTCAGCGAGGCGTGTCGCAGGACCTCCGGCACCACATCCGCGGCATCACACGCGCTGAGCGCAATACCGCAGCGCACCACCGCCATCGCCTCGACGCCGAAGGCCGCCACGTAACGCGAATACGTCTCGGTCAGGATGAGCCGCCAATCGACATCGCCGCTCGTCGGGATCGGCAGCGCGATCACCCGACCGGCTACGAGCAGCTCGCCTAACGGCTCGCCGCGGACGCCCTCGTCCGCGGTCGCGATCCGTGCCACAACCTCCGCCGTCGTCAGGTCGCCAGCGCGGTCGATGAGGATCGCCAGTTCATCCGCCGTGCGCGCTCGCCGCCCCGGTGCGGTGCCCCGCCGCGCTGCCAGCACCTCCTCGACCGCGGCCAGTGTCGCGTCCTCAGGTACGTTCTCCCCGCTGATCCCCTGCAGCAGCGCGCGGTCGAGCGACAGCATCGCCGCCCGCTGCTCGGCGCGCGGCGTGTCGTCGCCGTACATCCAGTCCATCACGAAGCCGAATTGCAGGCTGGCCGCGAACGGCGACGGGATCTCCGTCTCGACGCTGCGGATGGCGATGCGTCCCTCCTCGATCGCTTGCAACACGTGATGCAGCGCCGGCATGTCGAACGCGTCCTGCAGCACGTCGCGGTACGTCTCGACGAGGATCGGGAACGACGGAAATGATCGCACTGCCTCGAGCAGGTCGAGCGACTTGAGACGCTGCAGCCAGAGCGGCATCCGCCGGCGCGGATTGCCCCGGGCGAGCAGCAACGCGCGAGCCGCGTTCATCCGGAACCGCGCCCCGAACAGCGACGTCGTTCCCACTTCCTCGAGTACGCGGCGCTCCGCTTCCACAGGCGTGAGGCCTAACAGTTCGGCAACCGGTGCTGGCTCGCGGAGATTGGGCAGCCGCAGCATGATCCCATCGTCGGTCGTCTGCACCTGGACGTCGATCCCCTCGTCGCCGTTAGGCGCGCGTGACAGCCGGCCGACCATCTCGCGGGCGCGCTGGGCGAGCGCCATCCCCCACGGTGCGTTCACCCGTCCGCCGAACGGCGCATGGAGCACGATCCGCACGGCCCCGGTATCGTCGCGGAACTGCTCGATCTGCAGCGTACGCTCGTCGGGAACAAAACCCGTCGCCGCCTTTTGCTGGTGCACGTACTCGACGAGTGACTTGATCGTCGCCTCGTCGGCGTCGTAGCGGGCCATCAGCGCGTCGAGAGCGGCCTGGTCGCGCACCTCGTCGAGTGATCGTCGCAGTGCACCCACTCGCTCGGTGAGATGCGCCGACCGCGCGCCGTACTCGCCGTGCCAGAAGGGCATCCGGGCCGGCGAGCCCGGGGCCGGGGTCACGATTACCCGGTCGTGCTCGATCGACCCCACCCGCCAAGTGCTCGACCCGAGCTGAAACACGTCGCCGATCCGCGTCTCGTGCACGAACTCCTCATCGAGCTCGCCTAACCGTGTGCGATCGGGCAGCGTCACCGCATACAGTCCACGATCGGGGATCGTCCCCCCGGAGATCACCGCCGCCATCCGGCTGCCTCGTCCCGCCGCAACCAGCCCGGTGAGCTTGTCCCAGACCAGCTTCGCGTCGAGCGATGCGGCGACATCGGCCGGATACTTTCCGGCCAGCATCGCCAACGTCTCGTCGAATGCGGCGCGTGGCAGCCGATGGTACGGATAGCTCCGCCGCACCATCGCGAACAGGTCGTCAGCTGTCCAGTCATCGACGCTCGCCGCCGCCACCAGCACCTGGCTCAGCACGTCGAGTGGATTCTGCACGACCTTCGTCGGCTCGACGTCGCCATCGCGCATCGCATCCGAAATCGCGAGGATCTCCAGCCCGTCGTCGCGAAAGGTCGGCACGAACAGGCCGCGACTGGTCGCGCCTAACGTGTGGCCGGCGCGGCCGATGCGCTGCAGCCCGGCGGCCACCCGCTTCGGCGACTGCAGCTGGATCACGAGGTCCACCGAGCCGATGTCGATCCCGAGCTCGAGTGAGCTGGTCGTCATCAGCGCGCGCAATTCACCCGCCTTGAGCCGCTCCTCGAGAATCAGCCGCCGCTCGCGCGACAGCGAGCCGTGATACGGCTGCGCCAGCTCCTCACCCGCCAGTGTGTTCACCCGCCCCGCCATCCGCTCGGCTTGCGCCCGGTTGTTCACGAAGATCAGCGTCGTGCGCGCTTGGCGGATCCGGTCGAGCACGAGCGGCGCGACCGACGTCCAGATCGTCCCGCCAACGTTCCCAAGATCAGGCACCGGCGAGCGGACCGCGGTCTCGATCGACTTTACCAGCCCGCAGTCCACCACCGTCACTTCGCGGAACACCGGCGCCGCATCGTCGTCGATCGGGCGCGGGTCGCATCCGCCGAGGAAGCGCGCGATCTCGTCGAGCGGGCGCTGGGTCGCCGAGAGCCCGATGCGCTGCGGCGACCGTCCGAGGAGCGTCTCGAGCCGCTCGAGTGTGAGGGCGAGATGCGACCCGCGCTTCCCGCCGGCCAGTGCATGGATCTCGTCGATGATGACGACGCTCAGCGGCGAGAACATCCCCCGCCCCTTGACGCTGGTCAACAGGATGTGCAGCGATTCCGGCGTCGTGATCAGGATGTGGGGCGACTTGCGAAGCATCCGCGCCCGGTCGCGAGCCGGTGTGTCGCCGGTGCGGACCCCGACACGGATCTCCGGGAACGCCACCTCTGCTGCCGCGAAGCGGCGCTCGAGCTCGGCCAGCGGCCCCTCGAGATTGCGCTGGACGTCGTTGCCTAACGCCTTGAGTGGCGAGATGTAGAGGACGTGGACGCCGTTGGCGAGCGGTGCCTCGCTGCCGCGGACGATCAGCTCGTTGAGCTCCCAGAGAAACGCGGCGAGGGTCTTGCCGGTGCCGGTCGGCGCGAGGATGAGCGTGTTCTCGCCGCGTCCGATCGCCGGCCAGCCCGCACGCTGCGGATCACTCGGCGCGCCTAACGTTCCGGTGAACCAGTCCCGGACGACCGGATGAAACGGCGCGAGCGGGGCCAGCGCTGCCTTCGCTGCCGCACCCCCGGATGCCCCCGCTCGCTTGCTTTTCGCGGTCGTCTTCCTGACTGGGCTCATCCCCTCAAATTAGGCGACGACCGTGCCGCGCCCGCCGCAGGCGGCACCCCTGACCCCTGGTCCCCGACCCCTGGCTACGTCTAGGCCAGCGTCACGCGCAGCGGCGCACCCGCTGGCAGGCAGCCCTCGTACTTGCGGGTCACCCGCCCCGCCACCGCCCCGGCCGCACCGCCGGCCGCGGCGCCGATGATCGTGCCCTTGGTGTCTTTCCCGATGACCTGGCCGAGGATGGCACCGGCGATCGCGCCGGCCGCCGCCTTCTTCACGTCGCTCGAGCGCGGGGTCGTGTTGATCTTCTGCAGCCCGCCCTCGGCGACGGTGGTCGACCCGTTCCCGGGGTAGTCCACGTCCCCCACCGAGATCGCACGGATGCGGAAGATGATCCGCGATTGCTCCGGATGGTCGTTGTCGATCTGCATCTCGGCGACTTCCAGAACGACCGTCGAACCGGGGACGATGGTACCGGCGCCCGGACCGCTCGTCTGGGTGACGTGCGCAACCAGCTTGTCGCCGACACGGTTGGTCGTGCAGACCTTGGTGGCGGTGTTCATCGAGAGCGCTGTTCCGGCGAGCCCGCTGCCGGTGTTGCCCGTCGCTGCCGCCGCCGGCTGCTCGATGGCTGGTGCCGGACGCGGAGTTTCGACCTGCGGGCGCGGTGCATTGGCAACCCGCGTCGGCGTGGCGGGGCGGGGCTGCGCCGCCGGTCGTGGCGTCGTCGTCTTCACCGTCGGCGCCCTCGGAGTGACTTGGACCCGCGCGTCAGGGTTGAGCGCCGTATCACCCGGGATGAAGTCGGGTACGGTCTGCCCGGCCAGCGACAGGTCGCGCTGAAGCGCGCTGTCGACTTTTGCAGGCTCGTCGCGCGAGCAGGCCGCGGCCAGCGCAAATACCGCCGCGAGGACGGGCAGGCGGCGCGACTGACTGATGGAGAATGGACGCGAGAACATCGTCGGTTCGTTCGGTGGAGATGAGAGCGTTCCAATAGCGACGTCGTGATACCCGCGCCCGGGCGCCTGGTTCATTGACGCAGCTGCAAGAAGCGGGATAGGTTGGCTGCTCGGCCAACCTTTCCGAGTGGTGGAATTCTCCGGCGGCCTCCAGGCCGGCAGCGGGGAAGCAGGTGAGCCGGAACCCGTCCGCCGTCCGGCCCCACGCCTGCACCATCGGTTTACGCGTGGCGCTGGTCTACTGATACGCGTCAACAATACGTGATCGCCGACTCCGACAGCTCCTTCGACACCCTCCGCGACGCGATTCTTCGCGGCGTCGCGCACGCCGTGAGCAATCGCGTCGCAGCGTTAGGCGGGATCGCCGGTGTCGTCGACCCGGGACAGATCTGGACGGAGAAGATGTCGCATCTTCTTCACGGGGAAGCGAAGCGTCTCGAGGACATCCTTCGCCTGCTCCGCCTCATCCCGAGCGACGAGCGCGCACAGCCCGGCGCGATCGAGCTGCAGGCACTCCTCCCGGACGTCGTCGCGCTCCATGCCTTCAATTCGGCCCTCCTCCAGGTCGAGTGCGCCGTGGAGTACGATCGCGAGACGATGCCGGTGTTCGGGAACCGGCTGCGACTCGTTCATACGCTGCTGGTCATCATCGACGTGGCGAAGCGTCACGCGCAGCGTACCGGCGGCCGCGTCGCGATCCGCTACAGCGGCGACGGGGAAAGCGTGATCATCAGCGTCGCGACCGAGCCGTCGGCGACGCCCCGCGCCTCCGCCGCGCTGCCCGTCGACAGCTCGATGAACCTGCCGGCGATCGAGTTGGCACTCCGCGCCAGCGTGGCGCGAGTCGGCGGCGACCCGGTGCTCAGGATCACGGCCGAGGGCCGGGAGATGTGCATTGCGCTCACCGTGCCCACCCTCGCCGCTGGCCGGCGCAGCGAACGCGCCGCCGCGGGCGCGCCACCAGCCGCCTGACCTCCCTAGGCGACTGCTTCGAGCCGCGGCGTCATCTCGGCGCGCAACCGCACCAGCGCCTTCGAGCGAATCTGCGACACGCGTGACTCGGTCACTCCGAGAACGACCGCGATCTCGTTGAGCCTCAGCTCTTCGTAGAAGTAGAGCGTCAGCACGATTCGCTGCTGATCGTTGAGCGTCGCCAGTGCCGCCGCGAGCAAGCCCACTTCCTGCTCGTGATTGAGCAACTCGTCGATGCCCGGGCCTTCGCCGCAGAGCATGTCGACGGGCGCGGCGGACTCCTCATCGCGAGTGGACACGGGGCGCTCGAGGGGAACGAGGACTGCGCCCTCAATCTCTCGCTGCCACCGCCAGACCCGGGGAATGTCGAGGTCGAGCCGGGCCGCCAGCTCGCGGTCCAGCGGGTGCCGCCCTAACGTGCGCATCAGTTCCTCGCGGGCGGCGCCGAGCGCGCGCGCCTTCCGGCGAACCGACCGCGACACATGATCCTGGCGCCGAAGCTCGTCGAGAATCGCGCCTCGAATCCGCGGCGCGGCGAAGGTACTGAACGCGAGACCCCGCGACCGGTCGAAGCTCTCGAGTGCCCCGATCAGACCGAGCGTACCAGCGCTCACCAGCTCGTCCAGGTCCACCGCCGACGAAAGATTCCGGAAGACCTGTCGTGCGACGAAGTGGACCAGGCCGAGATGCCCGGTCAGCAGCGCATCCCGGGCGCTCTCGCTGCCGGCGGCATAGGCGGTCCACAGTTCGTTGAACTTCAAGGATCTCCTTCCCGAATGGTCCGGGCGCGCTTCGATAAATTCCGGGGAGCGGCTCACCGGTGCTGCGTGCCCTATAAAGCACGCGCGGTGCCTGTTTCCCGAGGTTCACAAGTCACCTCCGGTGCGACGCGTAAAGCACCAAGCAGCCGGAGTTTGACAGGGCCGTGGTCGCGCGCCTGACGCACGCTCCTTCCCGGCGGAAAGCGCCATCGCGGCAACTCTTGCCGAGCCGCATTCGGTAGGAACTGCCGCGCAGCCGGCGGTGTCCAATAGCACCGTCGCGGCGCTTGCAATCGGCACCTCGAACAGCGAGCGTAGCCTGACCCGGCGAGGTCCTGTCTCGATCGCCGCGAGTACAACTGTCTTTCGACTGGTGCCATGCTGTCCTCTTCGATCTCGCGACGCGACCTGCTCGGCCGGTTGCTCGGTGTCGCGATGACCCCGATCCTGTTCGGCGGCTCCCGCTGGATCCCGCGCGGGACGACCAGACACCCCGAGCCACGGCCGGGAATAACCGCCGAGCATGTGCTCGCCGCAGCCGATGTCGACGCAAAGCACCGCGATGCGTACGCCGCGGCGCGTGAGATCCCCGAAATCCTCGACGGGATCTACTGCCACTGCGACTGCGCGGACCGGCACAGCAACCTTCGCTCGCTCCTCAGCTGCTTCGAGACGGAGATGCCGATGTCGTGCGGCGTCTGCAGCGGGGAAGCGCGTGCTGCCCTCCGGCTCCACAAGAAGGGGAAGACGCTCGCGGAGATCCGGACCGCGATCGACAAGCAGTACAGCTGACCGATTGGCGCGCTGCTCATGCTGGCCCTGTTTCTGCTTTCCAGTACCGCCTCCCTGGAGGAAACCATGGCGCTGCGCGAATTCGAAGGTCCGGGCGGGGTTCGGTGGAAGGCGTGGGACGTCACGGCTGGCCAGATCCATCCAAAGACCAGGGCCGAGGATTACATGCGCGACCTGGCCGAAGGCTGGATCGTGTTCGAGCGCGCCGACGGGGAAGAGAAGCGCCGGCTCTCCCCATACCCGAGCGATTGGCAAAGTCTCGCCGACGCGAAGGTGGCGGAGCTCTGCGAGCACGCGGAGATCGTCAAGAAGCGCCTGACGCCGCCCCTCGGGAGCTGGCAGATCGGCGACGAGCCACGCCGTTAGGCGACCTCGCCGTCGTCGCTGCCGTTGTCCAGGACGTCGGCGGTCTCGGCGCGCACGTTCA
>JANMAM010000153.1:0-2767 GCA_031359795.1 Gemmatimonadaceae bacterium | reverse complement strand
CCGGAGTGATGCCCGGCGCCTAACGCTACCCGGGAAAAACTCGTTGGGGCGAGCAACGGGATTGGCGGGGTGAACACATCCTGTCGCATGGGGGTCGCGTCGAATGAGGTGTCGTCATCATGAACCGCGACGATACCGTCGCGGCAGATGCCAACACTCCACGCCAAGGATCCCGATCATGCCGCACGCCCCCATCCGCACTGTTACACGTGCCACGCGCGCACTGCCCGTTCTGCTCGCCGCGCTCGCCACCGCCTGTTCCGATGCAACGACGGCGCCGGCGACGGAGAACGTGACGATCTCGATGGCGACAGCGACTGCCACCGCTGCAACCGCGGGCGCGACGCTGGCGCCGCCGATCACCGGGAACGGACACACACTCACGCTCGCTGGTCTCGCTCTGACAATCGGCGATCTGCGGCTCGAACGCTCGGGACATGCCGGTGCGGACGATCACAGGGTCGGCGACGACGACCTGCTGTTCGCGAGTGGGCTGACGACCGTCACCCTGCCGGTCGATGGCGGGATCGTCACCCTGTCGGCGCGCAACGTCGCTGCCGGGACGTACGCGCAGGTCGAGGCCGAACTGGTGTCGCTGCGCGTGAGCGGGAGCTACGACAACACAGCGTTCGACGCGACCGTCGAGCTCTCGCACGACCTGGAGCTCGCGCTGAATCCACCGCTGACGACGACGGGCGGGGGTGCGCAGAACGTCACGGTGACGATCGACTTCTCGTCGTGCTTCACGGACGCGTCGGGGACACCGGTTGATCCGCGGACGCTGCGGTCGGGCAGCAATCCGGCACGGGACACCTTCCGCGAGTGCATCGCGGGCAAGCTGCGGGCGTTCGAGGACAGGAACCGCGACGGACACGATACCGGGGACGACCATCGGAGCAACGACTGAGGAAAGCTGGGATGTCGCTCTTCCGACCAGACGAGGAGCGACGCGCTGCCGTCGACTGCGGCACGAGCCCGGTTCCTGCACAGGTGCCCGGACACTCCCAGCGCTTCGGCGCGCGAAAAAAGCGCAGCACGCACCCCGTCTCCACATGCCCAGCAAGAAGAAACCAGCGTCCAGCCCGGCGGCCGGCAAGGCCAGTGAGCAGAAGTCGAATCGCGCCGCCAGCAAGGCCGCCTCCCGCAACACGGCAAGCGCGCCGTCCCATCCATCGGCCGCCGCCCGCGACGACGTCCTCGTCGAGAAGGCCGCGGCGACCGAGGAGCTGGTCGCGTCGGTCCCGTTCAACTCGAACAAGCCGGGCGAGTTCGGACGTGACAACGCGATCGCGCCGCCGACCGGTTTCTCGGAGGAGCCCTCGTCACCAACGGTCGGATCGAGCACGGTCACCGAGAGCAACGCCTCCGAAAAGACCGGGACGGGCGATTCGCCGGTGGGGATGAACGCGATGGACGGATCGCTCGACCGCGTGCGTGTCGACAACTCGGGGCGAGCGCTGACGACGAATCAGGGCGTGCTCGTCGCCGACAACCAGAACTCGTTGAAGGCCGGACTCCGCGGGCCGACGCTGCTCGAGGATTTCATTCTTCGCGAGAAGATCACCCACTTCGATCACGAGCGGATTCCGGAGCGCATCGTCCACGCCCGCGGCTCGGCCGCGCACGGATTCTTCGAGTGCTACAAGCCGCTTACCAAATACACCCGCGCTGCACCGTTCCAGGAAGCGGGGAAAGTGACGCCGGTGTTCGTGCGCTTCTCGACCGTCGCCGGTGAACGTGGATCGGTGGACACCGCCCGCGACGTGCGCGGGTTCGCGGTGAAGTTCTACACGGACGAGGGGAACTGGGACCTCGTCGGCAACAACATCCCGGTGTTCTTCATCCAGGACGCGATGAAGTTCCCCGACCTCGTGCACGCGGTGAAGCCCGAGCCGCATCATGCGATGCCGCAGGCGGCGTCGGCGCACGACACATTCTGGGATTTCATCTCGCTGATGCCCGAATCGACGCACATGATGATGTGGGCGATGTCGGACCGCGCGATCCCGCGCAGCTACCGGATGATGCAGGGCTTCGGAGTGCACAGCTATCGCCTCGTCAATGAAGCCGGCGAGTCGGTGTTCGTGAAATTCCACTGGAAGCCGAAGCAGGGCACGCACTCGCTCGTGTGGGACGAAGCGGCAAAGATCGCTGGCGCGGACGCGGACTATCATCGTCGCGATCTCTGGGAAGCCATCGAGGCCGGCGCGTATCCCGAATGGGAGCTCGGCCTTCAGATCTTCACCGAGGCCCAGGGCGAGCAGTTCAGCTTCGACATTCTCGACGCGACCAAGAACATTCCCGAAGAGCTGATCCCGGTGATGCCGGTCGGACGAATGGTGCTCAACCGCAACCCCGACAATTTCTTCGCCGAGACGGAGCAGGTCGCGTTCTGTACGGCGCACGTCGTGCCGGGCATCGATTTCTCGAACGACCCGCTGCTCGCCGGCCGGATTCATTCCTACGTCGACACGCAGATCTCGCGACTCGGCGGCCCGAATTTCCACGAGATCCCGATCAATGCGCCGATCGCACCCGTTCACAACAACCAGCGCGACGGGCTGCATCGTCAGGCAATCGCGCGCGGGCGTGTCGCGTACGAGCCGAACTCGCTGGCCGGCGGCTGTCCGTTCCAGGCTGGGGCGAAGGGATTCGTTTCCTTCCCGCAGCGCGTCGAGGAGGACAAGGTCCGCGGCAAGCCGGAGAAGTTCGCCGACCACTACACGCAGGCGACGCTGTTCTACAACAGCCAGACCGAGTGGGAGAA
>JANMAM010000150.1:0-2086 GCA_031359795.1 Gemmatimonadaceae bacterium | reverse complement strand
CGGGTGTGCGCGTCGATCGCGCCTACGCGCAGGAACCGCCGGAGATTGACGAAACCTACGCTCATCATGATCTCCTCGAGGTGTGAGTAAGTCAGGATCGTGAGGTGCTCCTGCCGACAGAAGACAAAATTCTCGAAGCGGCCGCCGATACTCGCTCGCGAATCTGGAAAGTCGCTGAACCAACGGCTGTCATTATCGAGAAACTTCCGGATCGCGTTGTCGCCATTGGGTCCGCCGACGCGATAGATGCCGCCGGGCTGGAGGCAGCGGAACACGTCCTCGAAATGAAAGCGAAGGTCGGGCAGGTGCTCGATCACGTGATGCGAGTAGATCGCTTCGACGGTTTCATCCCGGAATGGCAGCGGGTTCCGCAGGTCGGCCCAGATGTCGCACTTCCCCGAGAACGTATTCGCGTCGACGTTCACCCAGCCGTCGATGTAATTTTTCTGGCCGGGGCCGAGCTGAACGCGCAACGGTCCTTTCCGTGGTGCGCGGACGCTGCGGTAGATCCAGCCATTCGCCTTCATCAGCGGTCCCGCCGCCTTGTAGAACACGTCTTTCGCCGTACGACTGAGCATCAATCCGTTCCTCGAATTCAATGGGCCGCCGCCGGCCAGACCGCCCCCGGCGACATCGCGGAGCATTGTCGGTAGTCCAGCCGATCGAATCTAAACAATACGCGACAATCAGCGAGCGACTACCGCCGCTGGCGCGCCTCTCGCAAAGCTTCCTCCATGCCAATCGACAACCGGGATTGATCCAGATATGCCACTGAAGCGGCGCCCTGCCGGGCCACGCGAACCGGGACTCTTCGCCGCCACCGCGGGCACCCAGCCCCTCGCGGCGCGGATGCGTCCGCGCACGCTCGAGGAATACATCGGGCAGGCGCACCTGCTCGCGCCAGGGAAGCCGTTGCGCGAGGAGATCGCCTCCGGCCGTGTCTCGTCGATGGTGTTGTGGGGACCGCCTGGAACGGGGAAGACGACGCTCGCCCGGCTGATCGCGCAGTACACTGATCGCGCGTTCGTTCCGTTCTCGGGAGTCACCGAAGGCGTCCCGAGAATTCGCGAGATCATCAGCGAAGCGGAGGACCGGCTCGACGGGCAGGGCAAGGGCACCATACTCTTCGCCGATGAGATCCACCGCCTCAACACGGCGCAACAGGACGCGTTCCTTCCCCATGTCGAGGCGGGAACCATAACGCTCGTTGGCGCGACGACGGAAAACCCGTCATTCGAGATCAACGGCGCGCTGTTGTCGCGCGTTCGCGTGTTCGTGCTCCAACCGCTGACCGCCGGCGACCTTCAGCTCGTGGCTCGCTCGGCGGTCGCCGATCGCGATCGCGGGCTCGGCGCGATGGGTCTGAACGTCGAGGACGCGGCGATCGAGTTCATAGCCGAAGAAGCAGATGGTGACGCGCGGCGCGCGCTCACCGTACTCGATGCGGCGGCGAAGCACGTCGGCGACGGGGGACTGATCACCCGCGATGTGGCGCGTGAGGCATTGCAACTGCGCGTCGCGCGTTATGACAAGGGTCGCGAAGAGAATTACAACATGCTCTCCGCCTACCACAAGTCGCTGCGCGGCAGCGATCCCCAGGCCGCGCTCTACTGGATGGGCCGGATGCTGCTCGGTGGGGAGGACCCGATGACGATCTTCCGTCGAGCGATCGCGATGGCCTCGGAAGACATCGGGCTTGCCGATCCCGAGGCGCTGAAGCTGTCGGTCGCAGCCCGTGACGCCTATCACATGCTCGGCCCGCCCGAAGGGTACCTGCCCCTCGCGGAGATGACGATCTACCTCGCGACGGCGCCGAAGTCGAACAGCAGCAAGGCGGCGCTGAGCGCGGCGCTCGAGCTGGCGGCGGCGCACCCGGCCGAACCGGTGCCGCTCCATATCCGGAACGCGCCGACGAAGCTGATGAAGGAACTGGGCTATAACAAAGGGTATCAATACGCGCACGACTCAGCGGACGCCTACATTCCGCAGGAGTACCTGCCGGATCGCCTGGTGGGGGAGGAGCTGTACAAGCCGGGCGCATTCGGCTTCGAGAAGGAGATTGCCAGGCGCCTCGCCTGGTGGGAGG
>JANMAM010000142.1:0-15512 GCA_031359795.1 Gemmatimonadaceae bacterium | reverse complement strand
ACACCGCGCCGTTGTGACACCCGTCGCACATCGGCCCTCGTTTTGCAAAAGCGGTGGCTTCCCCCCGTTGTCGATAGAACCAGGCGAGTGCCCGAAGGGGGAACGCTGGAGTTCAGTGGCTTGCAGAGCGTCACGCTCCGGCCGCTGTCGTCTCCGAGGCGTCGAGACTCCCTCCCAGCACCGCCCCCCATCGGCAGGAAGTTTGCTTTTACCGAGCTGAGCACTGACTACAGGGGACGGGATGACGACGAGTATGCGTGGTGGGATCGACCTGATCGACGAACGCCTCGGCGGGCTCCAGCCTGGCCGCACCTACGTGCTGACCGGCGCGCCTGGAACCGGCAAGACCATCGCTTGCCTCGAGTTTCTCTATGCCGGCATTACGGAGGGCGAGCAGGTCGCGATGCTGACCGTCGACGACCCGGGAGACGTGCTGGCGCAGGGTGACTTCCTCGGCATCGACCTCGAAGACGCCCTTCGCCGCGAACAGATGGTCCTCCTTCGCTATCAGTTGGACTTCGCGCGGCGTTTCAGTCGGGCGGTTTCCCCTGACGCAGCGTTCGAGGAGTTCCGCCGCCTTCTTGGAGCGAACGTTCCGGCCCGCCTCGTGATCGACAGCATCGCACCGTTCCTCGAGGCGGGCCACGCCTCGGGCGCGGGGATCACGTCGGCCCTGTCGTTCATCGAATCGCTCGGCGCGACTTCAATCGTCACCTTCCCTGGCGATCTCGCCGGGCTCTATGACCGGCGGCTCGAGCCACTGATGCAGCGCGCGGGCGCCATCCTCCACTTCTCGACGCAGCCCGACCGCACCGGACAGATCGAAGTGCGTAAGGTGCGGTTCAAGGTGCCCTCGACGGCGCCGATGCGCTTCCAGATCAGCCCGGGCGCCGGGATCGTACCGCTCACCGATTCGCGCGCGCGCCGGCAGGAGGACCTGCCCGAGGACACGCGCCGCAAGGTGCTGCTCCTCGACCTCGCAGGCGGATTCCCAGCCGAGCATCTGGCTGCGCTCCGCTCCTCATTCGACGTCTCGGTTCGCAGTGCAGTGATCGCCGCCATTCCGAACCTGCTGCAGTCGACCATCGGCGTGATCCTCATCGACGTGAAGCGCGACCTCGTGCGCGACGCCATCGCACTCGTTCGCGAGCTTCGCAGCTCAGGGAGCCGCGCACCAATCGTCCTCATGACCGCGTATCGGCTTCGCTCGACTGACCGTGCCCGGGCCCTTCGCGCCGGGGCCGATGACTTCATCCCGGCTGATGTCGCTCCGGATGAGTTGCTGCTGCGCATCGAGGGAGTGGCTCGCCGCGGGCGCTCCACCGCCGAGAGTTTCGCCGACGCGGATGTTCCGCTCGCGGTCCAGCCGCAAGCGGGCGGCGGCTTCACGCCACTCGACGGAGCTGGATTCCGCGACGCGGTCAAGGCGCATGTCACCGGCGATCGGGTTCCCTTTTTCACGATCGTTCGCGCGCGGGTTGGCGATGACGACGCGCAGGCGTTGTCCGCGGTTGCCATCCGCACGATGCGGGTCGATGGCGGCGATCTCGCGGGTGTGAGCGGTCCGGAGCTCACCGTCTATCTCCATTCCGCGCGGCGCAAGGATGTGTCGCCCTTCATCGAGCGACTGCGCGAAGAATGGCGGCGCATCGGGAAGGGCGAGATCGAAGTGGACACGCTCAGCTATCCCGCCGACGAACAGCGCGTCCACGCGCTCCTTGGACCGGCCGCCTGAGATGGGAGCCGCGCGCTACGGGGTGGTCGTCGTCGCGTCGACTCTGGCGCTCGTCGGCGTCGCGGTCGTCGCGTATGCGCGGCTCGCCGACCGCCCGCGGCCGCCGCTCTCGCCCCTGTCGAGTGAGGCGTCCGACACCTTTGCCGTCCATGGCGTCGCCGACATCGCGCCTAACGCTTCGTCGTACCAGCGCTTCGCGGTCGAGGATTCCATCTGGCGGGCGCGCAATGACCTCATGCTGCGCCGCTGGCAGACGTCGGCCGGCTCGGTGTGGCGCCCGTCGCCGCGGCAGGTCGTGCTCGACAGCGCCTTCCTCCTCGTCGGCGCGAGCCGCGTCGCCGATGCCGCGGAGCTGATCGGGCGCTGGCTCGCCGCGAACCCGCGCGACACGGACCTCCGCGTCGAGCGCGCCCGGCTCCTCGCGCAGGCAAACCGCGTCGACGATGCACTCGCCGAGTACGCCCTCGCGCTCGGCGGCCGGCCCGGCGATCGGCCCCTCCGCGAAGAGTACGCGGCGGCCCTGCTCCAGGCGCGTCGCTACGAAGCAGCGGCCGCCGAATATCGTTCGCTGCTCGCCGCCGAGCCGGCGAGCATTGCCAATCGGATCGGGCTCGCCCGCGCCCTCGCCTGGGGTGAGCAGCCGCGCGCCGCAGAACCGGTGCTAAGCGCTCTCGCACGCACGCTGCCAGGCGACACCGCGGTACTCGCGATGCTGCACTCCGTGCGCGCCTCGTTCGATCCAGCGGCGAACGAGGCCGCGGCATGGGTCGCCGCCGAACCGCGATTCCTGCCGTACCGCGTCGCATTGGCGCGCGCGCTGGTCACCGAGCGTCGCGCCCGCGAAGCCGCCGCACAGTTCGACACCATCCTCGCAAGCGGCGCGACGGTCGCACTCCTGCGCGAAGCAGCCGGAGCGCGAGCCGCCATTCCCGACTCGGCCGGATCGGCCGGGCTGCTCGGTCGGGCGCTCGCGCTCGCGCCGACTGACACCGCGGTGCGCCGTGCCTACGCGAAGGCGCTCGCGTGGTCGGGCGATCGGCGCGCGGCCATCGAGCAGTTGAGCGTGCTTCTCCGCGAACGGCTCGACGCTGACGACCTGCTGATGCGTGGCCAGCTCTATCTCTGGAGCGGCGACGAGCAACACGCGCAGGCCGATCTCGCCGCGTCGGCGCGCATCTCTCCGCGCGTTGGAACCTACCAGTTGCTCGCGGACATGCTGCGCTGGCGCGGCGAGTGGCGCCGCGCACGCGCGACCTATCGTCAGGCGCTGGTCCTCTGGCCTGATGATTCGACACTGCTTGCTTCCCTCGCCCTGCTCGACCGTCAGGAGCGCCTCGCGCTCGCCGGGCGGGCCGACGGCGAAGTGCCTGGATGGGTCGCGACCATGCACCACGTCGAGGACAACAGCGGCTACCTGTTTCTTTCGACGGGGCTCGGGCGCGGGTTTGCCGTCGGACGTGGCACGGTGCTGAGCGTCAGCGCCGAGCAGCGCCGTGTGTCGCAGCGTTCGCCGGGCGGGGCGGAAAACTTCCTCTACGGGTACGCGCTCGCTGGCGGCGCCGAGCAGATGTTCTGGCGCGCTCGACTTGTGGCTCGGGCGGGAGTTGCGCGACATGCGCTCGTCCGTGACATGTTCTACGGGTCGGCGGATCTCTCGGTCCCGGTTGGCCGGGCGCGCGTCTCGCTCGAGGTCAGCGATGGCCCCGCCTACAACACGCTGATGACGACGCGGGCGCTCGTTCCCGGCGGCGCGCGCGGCGAGGCGGTTGCGCGCCGTCCACTCACTGGCCGCTCGGCGATCCTTGCCGCGTCCGCGCCGGTTGGCAACGCCGAAGTCTATCTCTCGGCGGGTGCACTCCGGCTGAGCGATGGCAACGAGCGACGCAGCGTGCAGGCGTCGGTTCGGCTCCCGATCGCGCCGCATGTGTCGGCACTGTACTCGGGCGGAGCGTTAGGCTACAGCCAGCGCAGCGATGCATACTGGAACCCGACGCGCTACGTCTCGAACGCCGTCGGTCTCGAGGTCTCGGTGCAGCGACCGACCGGTTTCTCGGGCGCCGCGCGCGTGCTCCCGGGGTACGGGCGCAGCGCGGAAACGGTCACCCTGCCCGGGGGCGCCCCGCTTCGCGCCGACTCGCGGAACGTCCCCCAGCTCTCCGCGAGCTATGAAGTCGGTTATCAGGCGCGGCGGTGGCGGCTGCTCGTCGACGGCTCGTATGGACGGGGGCGCGAAGGTGGCTATCAGTCGCTGACGAGCAGCGCGCGCCTCCAGGTGGACTGGTAGCATGCGCTTCCGCTACGGCGTTGTCCTCGTCTCCGGCGCTGCCCTCATGATCGGCATCGGCGTCGCTGCGATGCTGCTCCTGCAGAATGCGCCGATGCAGGCCGAGAGCCTGGCGATGCGCATCGGCGTGGGAGTAGTGCTGACATTTCTCGTGCTGCTGATCGCCCGCTATTTCATTCTGCTCTGGCTCGGCTACTTGCAGCACATCGAGTCGAAGGCCGGCTCGCCGGACGCGGGCTTCCTTCCGCCGGTCACGCTCGTCGTGCCGGCGTACAATGAAGGCCCGATGATCCAGCAGGCGATTCGCAGCCTGCTCGAGCTGGACTATCCCGCGTACGAAATCCTCATCGTCGACGACGGCTCAACCGATGAGACGTATGCACGAGCCGCCGAGCTCGAGGGGCGCTACGGCGGCGTCACCGTCCGCGTCGTCAGCAAGGCAAATGGCGGAAAGGCGAACGCGCTCAACACCGGGATCGCGCTTGCGCGCTGCCCGTACATCCTCTGCATGGATGGCGACTCGCGATTGTCGCGCGATACACTGCGTCGCGGCATGCCCCACTTCGCCGATCCCCACGTCGGCGCGGTCGCCGGGAACGTGAAAGTCGTCAATCGCGTCAACCTCTGGACCAAGCTCCAGGCGCTCGAGTACATCGAAGGGCTGAACATGGCGCGCCGCGCACAGGCGTTCGCGGGCGTGGTCAACATCATCCCCGGTCCGATCGGAATCTTTCGCCGGGACATGCTCACCCGTCTCGGCGGCTACGACACCGACACCTTCGCCGAGGACGCTGACCTGACGCTCAAGATCCTCACCGCGGGCTGGCATGTCGTGTACGAGGATCGCGCGATCGCCTACACCGAGGCGCCCGAACGGTTCAACGAGCTGCTCAAGCAGCGCTACCGCTGGACGCGGGGAATTCTCCAGGCGCTGCGCAAGCGTTCGTCGTGGCTCGCCGCGCCGCAGCCGGGCATCGGTGTCGGGGTCTGGGTCTCGCTCGTCGCGATGTTCTTCGAGGCGATCATCTGGCCGGTGTTCAACATCGTCGGCAACCTCTTCTTCGCCTTTGTCGCGTTAGGCAGCGGGGCCGCCGACTACGTCGCATGGTGGTGGCTCCTTCTCACGCTCCTCGACATCGCCGCCGCGCTGCACACGATCGCGATGGAGGAAGAAGATCTCGCGCTCGTTCCCTACGCGCTGCTCTACCGCCTGTTTTTCGTGGCGATGATCGACGTCGTCAAGCTGTTCGCCACCGCCGAAGAATTCATGAACGTGCGGATGCACTGGGGAAAGCTCCAGCGCGTCGGCAGGATCTGACCCCAGGGAGGAACCGTGTCCGTCAATGCACTGTTGTCGACGATCATTCTCGTCACCTTCATCGTCACCGTCGTGCTGGCTGTCGGGAGCTACGCCGCCTACAAGGTGCGCGAGCGCCGCCATCCCGACACGTCGCGCACTCCGACCGACGAGCCGGTGTTCTTCGAGCGCTTCTTCCCCGGTGCTCCAGCCGGGGTCGCGGACACGGAATCCGCCGAGCGGGATGCCGGCGCGCGCTAGGCGTCATCGCGAAACGATCACGATCGCGCTCGTCGCGATCGTGATCGTCGCGCTCTCGATCGCCGCGATCCACTGGCAGGCGAGCGCCCACGAGGGGCGTGGCCCGGTTGCGGCACCATCGGCCGGTGCCGCGACGGTCGTCGTCATGCCGCCGTTGATTGCGCCGCGCATTCTGCCGCCGGGCATCACCGTCGCCATCGTCCGCGACACGGCGAGCGACCGCTATTACGACGGACGGGCCTCGCTCGACTCGGTCGTGAACGGGTGGCAGACGCTCCTCGAGCGCATGGGTGCGCGCGTCGTGCACACCGGGCCCGCCGACAGCGCAGGGGTTCGCGGCGCGAGCGTGCTCCTCTTCCCGTCCGAGCCCTGTCTTGGACGCGACGCTCGCACGATGATCCGCAGTGCACTCGCCCGGGGCCAGGGCGTGATCGCCACCTGGATCACCGGGACTCGTGATGGCGGCTGCTCGACCGTCGGCTGGTCGCTGCTGGCGTCCCTCTCGGGGGCGATGCGCCTCGACACGCTCGACACGCGCTCCGCCGTCTACGTGACGATCCCTAACGGTGGCGTGCTCACCACTGACGTCCCGCCCGGGTCGCGCCTCGAGTTGCTGGTCGGCAACCACGTCGCCGCGCGCTCACCAACGCGCGACCTGATCTACTCCGATCGGATGATGAACCCGGAGCCGGCCCTCCGCGCTGAACTGCTCGATGGCGCCGCATCCCGCGCCCAGGGTCAGGGCGGTCGGAGTGTTTACCTCGGGTTCGATCCGCTGCGCGTCGCCGACAATTCCTGGAGCCAGATCCTCGCCCAGATGATCGCGCGCAATGCCGTTGCCTGGGCCGCGAACACTCCCGTCGCCGCGATCGAGCCATGGCCTGACGGCAAGGTGGCCGCTGCCATGATCGCGCAGGATGTGGAGGATGAATTTTCCAACGCCGTCCACGCCGTCGATTCCCTCGATGCCGTGGGAGTGCGCGGTACCTGGTACGTGGTGAGCCAGCTCGCTCGGCGGAACAAGAAGCTGGTACGCCGCTTTGCGAGCAACGGCGAGATCGGCACCCACACCGAGAATCACGACGTCCTCGCCGGCGTCTCGCTGCCCGACCAGAAGCGCCGCCTGGCGTTGACGCAGGACCACCTTCGCTCACTTGTCGGGCGCCCCGTCCCGGGCCTTCGGCCGCCCGAGGAGCAGTTCGACCGCAACACACTGCGAGCGTGGGTCGATGCCGGGGGCAGCTACGTATTCGGCGCGAATGACTCACGCTCGGCGAGTCCCGAGTTGCTGACGCTTGGCACCGACACGCTCGTCCTGCTCGGCCGGGTCAACAACGACGACGTGCTCTCCCTGCGCAAGATCGGCGTGCCGGACGTCTCGCGCCTGACGGCGGAGTACATCGGTGCGTTCGAGAAAGTACACGCACTCGGCGGCCTGTTCATCATGAGCTACCACTCGCAGTACATGTCGACACCAGAGCTCGTCCCGGTCGTTGCCGCTGTCGCTCGTCGGCTCACGGCCGACACGACGACGTGGCTGACCACCGGCGCTGACGCGGCCGCGTGGTGGCGCGGACGCTTTGCCATCCGGCTGGCGGTGGCCGTTTCTGACGAAGGGAAATTGACCGTCACCGCGACCAACACCGCGCCCTCGCCGCTCGCGGGCGCCGTGGTCCGGGTCGACCTGCCGGCGGGCTGGATTGGCGACGGTGCCGCTGGCGCCGCGCTGCTCCCCGCGCCCGCCGGGATCGTCCGGCTCGCGCTCCCGACACTCCCGCCGGGTGGCGCACAGACACTGACTGTATCCCTTGCTCATGGCGTTCCCGATGCGCGTTAGGCTGCTCCTCACCGCGGCGCTCCTCGGAACCGGCGGATGCCTCTCACCCGCCGATCCATCGTCAGGCGACGTCGCCGCGGTGCGCGTCACGATTGGCGACGGCGGATTCGCCGCCGACACCGTGCAGGTTCGGGCGACGACTCGCGTTCACGCAGCCGCGATCGCGCCGGCCGGCTATGATCTGGGGCTGACCGGGTTCACGTACACGTCATCGAACAGCGGCGTGGCGAGCGTCGACGAGAATGGGACGGTGCGCGGCGTCGCTCCCGGATCCGCGACGATCACCGCCACCGCGCCGAAAGGAGGCAAGAGCGCAAGCGTCGCGGTGCTGGTCGTACCCTCGACGATCGCCTACACGATCAATGTCGGCGGTTCGCCAGGATCGATCGCGTTCAGCACCGACTATACGCGCGCGTACGTCGCGACCGCGACTGATTCTCTCGTCGTGATCGACGCACTCGGCTTCTTCCGTACCAACGTCGCCCCGATCGGAGCCAGCGCGTCGAGCATCGCCGCAACGAGCGGCGAGATCTACATCACGCACGCGAGCCTCGACTCGGTGACGCGGGTGACGACCGGGAGCAGCCAGCGGCTGCCCCGGGTCTTCATTGGAGCTGGGCCGGGCGGGGTCGTCGCGATCGGCTCGCGTGCCTATGTCGCGGCCCGTTATGATCGGCGGATCGCGGTCGTCGAAGCGGGCGCGGTCGCCGGGGCGATTCTTCTCGCCGGCGAGCCGCATCAGCTCGCACTGAATCGCGATGCGAGTCGCCTCTTCGCGACGATCGACGCTGGGGCTGCAGGGTGGCGCGTCGCAATCGTGAGGCCGGCTAGCACTGACACCGTCGGCAGTTTCGCCATCCCGCCAGCACCGACCGCGCTCGCCGCCAGCGCAACCGGCGACCGCGTCTACGTGTTGTACGCGGCCGAGCGGCTGGTGCGTGTCTATGCGTCAGGCGCGAGCGGGGGATACACCCTGCAGGGGACGGTCGCGACCGGCGCCACACCTGGCGGCGTCGCTGCCCGCCATGTCGGGCGTGTGCCGTATGTCGTCGTGTCGGGGGAGCCGGCGACGGTGTTCGATGGCGTGACGCTCGACGTCTACGACCGAGTCGCCGGGGCCGGTACGGGCCCGGTTGCGATTCGCCCCGACGGTCTCTTCGCCTTCGTCGCGGCGACTGGGACAACCGCCGTCAACGTGCTCGGCCTGTGAGACGCCTCGTATTCGCCAGCCTGCTTGCCGCGGCCGCGTTAGGCGCGTGCACCGAGACGAACATCACCGGCCCCGTTGCCGGCGCCGGGGGAATCGTCGTCTTTGCATCCGATCGCCGCGACCGAAACTTCGAGATCTACCGCATCGCCGGCAACGGCGCGGACGCGCGACGCCTGACGACGGACCTGCAGTACGCCGATCTCTCACCGGTCCTCTCGCACGATGGGTCGAAGATCGCATGGGAGCGCGAGGTGGTCGGAACGAGTGGTGTCCACGAGGTCGAGCTGTGGACCATGAACGCCGATGGCGGCAATCGGCAGCTCGTCGTTCGCAACGGGTCGGAGAATCGGTCGCCGTCCTGGGGAGCGGGCGACGGCTCGCTCTACTATGCCTCCTTCGTCACCGGCAACTGGGAGATCTTTCGCGTCGACCTCGCGACGCGCACGGCGACCAACCTCACCGACGATCCGTACGCCGATCAGCATCCACGCGTCTCGCCTGACGGCCGTTTCGTCGCGTTCCACAGCAATCGCGACGTGCAGTTCGAGATTTACATCATGGACGCGGACGGCGGAAACGCACGCAATGCCTCGAACGATCTCGATGACGACCGCTATCCGTCGTGGAGCCCTGATGGTACGCGCCTCGTCTGGAGCCGCTACATCGATTCGTTCGACCTGTACACGATGAAGACCGACGGCACTGATCAGCGGCTCGTCGCGACGACGCCCTATCAGGAGCTCGAGGCGTCGTTCTCCCCGGACGGGGGATCACTCGTCTATCAGACGAATCGCTATCCGCCCTACGGTCTCGAGATCATCAGCCTCGCGGGCGGTCAATCACGCGCGCTCGTGATGCCTGACGCTGCCCCGGGCTCGGATGTCTCGCCGGCGTGGGGACAGAATCGCTGAGGCGAACCGCCCTGCCACGAGGTCATCAGGGGCGGTTGCTACGCTGGTCGGGATCGTCCGCGGATCGGGCGTCAAGCAGGTGGCGCTGGCGGCTCGGTCTCGAGGATCCCGCGATCTGGACCACGGTCATTCCACGGCGCCGTTAGGCCGAGGCGCCGCGGCGCGCTTCGCGCCGGCATGATCGGCCGCGGCGCGAGCGACTTCATCGCTTTGGGGTTGCCGTGCCCAGTCGCGTCAGCTTCCGCTGCGCTTCCGCGACGACGACGAGTTCCGCGGTATCCGCGTTCCGCCATAGTTCGATGAAACGCCGATAGAAATCGCGCGCGGCAGGGTAATCCCCGCGACGCTCGTGGATGCCCGCTCTCCGCAAGTATGACGGGGCGAGAAAAACAATCTCGTGGACGAAGTCGGCAGTCGCGCAATCATACCAGAGCAATGCTTCTTCGTCGCGCCCGACGATCTCGAGTAGCTGTGCGCGGAGATAGCGCTCGATATCCTGGGACAAAAAAGGCGACGGCGCGATTCGTTGTGCCCATGATGTCTCGAGCTGGGCTCCCTCGAGGAGTTCGAGCGCGCAGCCCGGTTTGTGATCGCTCCATGCCGCGTGTGCTCTTATCCCGCGCACCCAGTCGGCGACGAGAGGCAATACGCCCGGAATGACCTCGAGTGTCTCCAGCCGTGTAGCCGTGCCAAGCGCTGCCGCGGTCGCATGCGCCCTTGCATGCAGATGGCCCAGCACGTACAAACGCAGCGCGCCGTGCATGCCTTCGTGCATGACGGTGAAGGGACTTGAAACTGGCCGTCGTTCATCTTCCGGATCCACGCCTTCGAGAAGGGAGCACAGCGCCTCGTTCTCCGACGGGGACACTTGAAAAAATGGCAACGCCGCAAGAAATCCGCGATGCAAGCACGCCTCCGCCGGGTCGAAGCGGCTTGCATTCGCAAGCGCGTTCCTCGCATCGCTGAGCCGTCCCGCGGCCGCTGACAACTGCGCGCTAACGGTATGCCCGTGCGCGCGCGCCGCACACGACCGCGAAGGCCCCGTTAGCAGACTCGCGATTCGCATCGCGCCGGGCAGGTTTACCGTCAGACGTGCGACGTATCGAGTGGCTTCGTTCAATGCGGCGTCGTTGGCGTGCGCGAGCTCATCGATCATGGCATCGCCTTCCGCCCCGGTTCCATGCGTCAACGCGTGCATGGCGCGTGGAAAAATCGAAAATTCGCTGTTCTGATCCCATAGTTCGACGTGCGATCGGTGTTCGCCGTAATTGCCCTCCTTTGCCGTGAGGTACGCGCTGAACATGCGCGCGGGGACGTTGGCGGGGTCCAGCTCGAGTACACGCTCGAGTGGAGCGCGCCCCTCGCTCGCCGCACGCCCACGCATTGGGTTGCAGATGAGGAGCAGTTCACCGAGTCCCAGCCACGCTTCGACGTTGGCTGGCTGCACGGCGATCACCTCGCGATACAGGCGCTCGGCGTCTCCCGCCTTTCCACTCAGGCTCCCGAGGAATGCTTCCAGCAGCTTGCGATCCTCGGCTTGCAGGCGGTCTCCTGACACAAGCGCACGCTCGAGGCAGTCCATCGCTCTCACGCCGTCATGCAACCAGTACACGGCATGCCCGAGCCGGTACCACGCCAGCGCGAACGATGGATCTTCCGCGACTGCCCGCTCCAGCTCCTCACGCGCTGGAACAAAGCGCCCGCGCCGATAGTGACTTTCACCGGTCAGGTAAGCCTTGAGGGCGCTGATCGACGGTGTCATTGTCGCTGCGAGCCGAGCTAGTCGCTCCGCGGGCGCAAGACGACCAATCACGAGCTGCCGCGTAACGTCTTCGATGATCTCGAACAACGCCCCCTCGGCGCGAATCTTTGCCTCTGCCGTGACCAGCACGCCCGAGCCCACATGATAGAGCGTTGCGGATACCTTGAGCCGCCCGTTGGCTGCAGCGACGCTTCCCAGAACGAACAGCTCGGCCTCGAATCGCTCCGCGACGTGCCGGCCAAATTCCGGATCGAGCCCCGCTGTTGCGCGCTGACTCGTCAGGCCGATGACCGCGTAGGGGTCTACCGTCCGAAGGCTCCCGGCGCCGTCGAGACTTCGGCTCAGCAGGTCGATCATCCCCTGCTCGAGATATTCGTACGCCCGGTCACCGTAAACCGTGAACGGAAGCACGACGACGCGAAGCGTCTCCGTCTGCGCCGGAGCAATAGAGTAAGCTCGCGCGTCGAGCGATGGTGCTCGCATGGGCGCGGCGGCGAATGCTCGTGGATCACCGCGGAGCTCGGCGGCGAAGGTTGTCACTTCATCCGCGCCACCGAGGCCAAGCTCGTCATGCAACGTACGCGAAAAAACATCGGCGTGATGAACGGCCGCTGCACGGTCACCGGCGTTCGCCAGCGTACGCATGAGGGCGAGCGCGACCCGCGCATTCAGGGGGTCGAGTAACGCGTAACGGCGCCACGCTCGGATCGCCGCAGGATGGTCGCCCCGCCCGTCAGCCTCGTTTGCCGTCTCTTCGAGCGCTTCCTCGGCCCTTTGGCGGAGATACTCGCGCTCCTCGTCCAGCCACCGGTTGAACTCGGGCGCATTGCCGACGAGCGTCCCGGGCATCAGGTCGCCTTGATAGAGTGCAAGCGCTTCTTCGGGCTCGGCGTCCTTGAGCAATGCGACGAATGCATTGGCATCGCACCAGATCGCGTCCGGATCTACGCCGACGTCGTGCTCACCACGGCTCCTGATCGCGCTCGCGCCGAGTGTGTGTCGCAGGTAATGCAGCGCCTGGCGAAGGGAGTTGCGCGCGGTGGGCCCGTCCGAATCCGGCCAGAACAGCGACAGCAGCACCTCGCGCCGATGGAATCCCGCCGGACGAGCGAGCACGAGGTACGCAAGCAGCGCGAGTCGCTTGGGCTGGGCGATCACCGCGTCGAGGACATTGCCTCGATCGTCGCGGAGGTCGGTGAGTCCGAGAACGCGGAAGCGAACCATGAGACCTCCACGTCGGCGTGAAGGAAGCCCAGTCCTCACCAGATAACGGCAGCGAGATCACTGAGATAACGCCCACTGCCGATTATGTCCAGCCTCGCAGAAGCAAGCACCGCCGGGGCGGACTTTATCAACGGTGAACCTCATGCTTCATCGCATCTGCACCTGGGCCCCAATCGCCGCACTCGCAATCGCGTGTGCTGATCCGCTTCGACCGGCGGACGTGCCTGCCGACCTGGTCGCCGCCCGCGCCACGAATGGAATCAGCATCATCGATCTCGGCGTCGCGGCGGGCGCTGGCAGTGTCGCGAAAGACGTGAATGCCGGCGGCGTAATCGTCGGTTATGCAACCACGCGAAAGTATGAGCCCGACTCGTACTATCACGCGATGCGCTGGACCGCTGACGCGGGCGGCGCTGTTACGCAGGAAAACCTGATGTCGCGGCTCGGGCTTCCGGCGATCGCCGATGCCATGGCGCTCGCCGTGAACGACGCTGGCATGATTGTCGGAGGGATGCGCACGAGCGATCAGGAGAACTATCATGGCTTCGTGCTGTCGGCGGCGGCGGTGATCGACGTTCAGTCGTACCCCCGGTGCGACGGCGTAGCCGACGACAGGAACTACTCCTTCGCGCGCGACATCAACAATCGAGATCAGGTAGTGGGCGAGAAGGGATACGCGCCGAATCCGTCGAATCGTCCGGGCTATTTCTTTTATCTCGACCTTCAGGCAGCTACACCGTGTCTCGACCAGCTACCGGGGTTGGCGACGGGAGGTGCAGCGTACGCCATCAACGACAGCTCCGTGATCGCTGGAGAAAGTACTGAAGGTATCGTCAACTGGGCGGTGCAGTACCGGCGGATCTCGGGCGCATGGACCGCAATGAAGCTCGGCCGCGACAGTACCCGCGCCTGGGCCATCAACACGCGTGGCGACATCGCCGGACAGTTCAATGGTCCGAAGTCCAATGTGGATCAGCATGCGCTCGTCTGGCGTAATTCCGCTGGCGCGCTCGTCGAGCGCGAGCCCGGAACGTTAGGCGGGCCGCAAAGCGTCGCCAATGGCATCGACGACGCTGGCCGAGTGGTCGGCTGGGCGCACAACAAGCAGTGGAACATGCACGCCTTCGACTGGACAGAAACCGCCGGAATGCGAGACCTCGGGACGCTCGGCGGAAAGCGATCGTCGGCGAGCGCGGTGAACGGAAGGAACATCGTTGGCGACAGCGAGATCGCGACACTGGGTACGGAGATCGTCAACCATGCCACACTCTGGAGACTCCCATGAACGCCGCTCGAATTGCAGGGATGGTTTCGCTCATGGTCGGCGCAGGCTGCGCCGATCTCACCCAGCCCGTGGACCCTGTCCTCGCAGACGTCGAGGTAGCGCGCAGGACGACTATACGCGTCACCGATCTCGGAACGCTCGGCGGGCTGACAAGTAATGCGTTGGCCCTCAACACGCCCGCGGCGGGCCGGCCGCTGCTCATCGTCGGCGAATCCCGAGACGCCTCCGGCCGCAACCGGGCTGCCTACTGGTACTACGACGCCGTGTCGGGGCCCGCGCCGGCCGTCGCCCTGACGACGCCTGGCGACGAACAGAGCACTGCCTTCGCGGTGAATCAGGCCGAGGAAATCGCCGGATGGAGCTATTTAGTGCAGATCCCGCGGGCAATTCGCTGGACTCCTGCCGGCTCCGCGAAATTCCTCGGTGACTTCGGTGGCGGTAGCGGTCAGGCCGCCGGTATCAACGCGCTTGGGCAGATCGCCGGATACGCGACTGCGGCGGACGCGCTGTCGCATCTCTTCCTGTGGGATCCACAACCGGCGCCTAACGGCTCACTCAACGACCTCGGCGCATCAGGCGTCGACATTCAGGCAGTCGACGTCAATCTCGGCGGCACCATTGTTGGAGGAGCTCGATTGGGCGCTGGCGACTTGCAACGAGCGTTCGTCTGGCGTAGCCCGGGGTCGCTCGCGTTCCTCCCCGACTCGGGGCGCCAATCGTATGCGACGGCCGTGAACGACGCCGGCGTGATAGTCGGGTTCGTGAACACCTCCACCGTCCTGCAGGCAGTTCGTTGGACGCCGAATCCAATCGGCGGATATGTGCTCGAGAATCTTGGACTGGGATCGTCTCAGGCGCGCGACATCAACAATGCCGGCGAAATCGTCGGCAGCTATCGGCCGGGGCGTTACTCGACGGGATTCTACTTGTTCGGGTCCGTCCTCAAGGAGTTGCCACGGCTCACCTACGCGGCGGTCGCCAGCGAGATCAACGAACGCGGCGAGATTGTCGGGCTTAGCTACTACCACAACACTTACAATCACGCGGTGCTCTGGACCAACGTCCGCGAGCCGTAGAACGCGTATCCTGAAGCAGGCCTGAACGTGATCGCCGTCTGCGGCTGACGACGACCAGTCCGTGCGCGCCCTATTCCTCGTCCTCCCCATCTCCATCCACGCCCACCGGCTCTTCTTCACCCTCGATTCCCTCGACCCCCGTGTCGTCGTCAGGCACCAGCCGCGCGACGTCCATCACGCTGTCCTTGTCATCCAGGTTCACCAGCTTCACGCCCTGCGTGTTGCGCCCGGCGATGCGGATGCCCGTCACCGGCATCCGGATCACGACCCCCTGACCGGTGATCAGCATCAGCTCATCCTCGGGGAGGACTTCCTTGATCGAGACCGCGTTGCCGGTCTTCACCGTGCGGTTCACGGTGATGATCCCCTTCCCGCCGCGCCGCTGCACGCGGTAGTCGTCGATCGGTGAGCACTTGCCGAGCCCGCGCTCGGTGACAACGAGCAGGTTCGCCTCACGCTTGATCACCACCATCCCGATCACTTCGTCCTCGAGACCGAGCTCGATGCCCTTCACGCCGGTCGTGTCGCGACCCATCTCGCGCACGTCGCTCTCGTGGAAGCGGATCGAGAGGCCGTGCTTCGTCGCCAGCACGATGTCGTTCGAGCCGCTCGTGATCTGGACGTCCATCA
>JANMAM010000039.1:0-5770 GCA_031359795.1 Gemmatimonadaceae bacterium | reverse complement strand
GTAGGCCGTCGCCTGCGCCATCCCCTTCTTCGATTGAATCGTCGTGATCGCCGCCGTCAACGTCGTCTTCCCATGATCGACGTGCCCGATCGTCCCCACGTTCACATGCGGCTTCGTCCGCTCAAACTTTGCCTTGCCCATGATCGATGATCTCGATGTAGGTGTGTGTGCCTGACGCCTGAGAACAAAAGACTTCTCGACCGTTAGGCGGTTCGCGCGACCGCGCGCCCGCCCATCCAGCCGGTTACCAGCTGCTTACGACCGCTTCACCTCGTTGCCGTTCTTGGCAACGATCTCTTCCATCTTCGACTTCGGTACTTCCTCGTAGTGGCTGAACTCCATCGAGTACACCGCGCGTCCCTGCGACGACGAGCGCAGTTTGGTCGAGTAGCCGAACATCTCCGACAGCGGAACGCTCGCCGAGATCACCTGCGCCTCGCCGCGCTGCGTCATGCCGCCGATCTTTCCGCGCCGCGACGACAGGTCGCCGAGAATGTCGCCCATGTAGGCATCGGGGCAGACCACTTCGACGTTCATCATCGGCTCGAGGATCACCGGGCTCGCCCGCTTCGCCGCTTCCTTGAACGCCATCGAGCCAGCGATCTTGAACGCCATCTCGCTCGAGTCGACGTCGTGGTACGAGCCGTAGATCAACTGCACCTTCACGTCGACCATCGGGTAGCCGGCGACGATGCCGTTCTCGAGCGCTTCCTTGATTCCCTGCTCGATCGGGCCGATGTATTCACGGGGAATCGTACCGCCGACGATCTTGTCCTCGAACACGAAGCCGGCACCCTGCTCCGACGGCTCCATGTTGATGACGCAGTGGCCGTACTGTCCCTTGCCGCCTGACTGGCGGATGAACTTCCCTTCGACCTTCTCGACACGCTTGCGGATCGTCTCGCGATAGGCCACCTGCGGGCGGCCCACGTTCGCGTCGACCTTGAACTCGCGCATCATGCGGTCGACGATGATCTCGAGGTGCAGCTCGCCCATCCCCGAGATGATCGTCTGGCCCGTCTCCGCATCGGAGTGCACGCGGAACGTCGGATCTTCTTCCGACAGCTTCTGCAACGCGATCGCCAGCTTGTCCTGGTCGGCCTTCGTCTTCGGCTCGATCGCGACGTCGATGACGGGGTTCGGGAACTTCATCGCCTCGAGGATGATCGGCATGTCGTCATCGCAGAGCGTGTCGCCCGTGCGCGTGTCCTTCAGGCCGATCGCGGCGGCGATGTCGCCGGCGCGCACTTCCTCGATTTCTTCACGCTTGTTCGCGTGCATCTGCAGCAGGCGTCCGACGCGCTCGCGCTTGTCCTTCGTCGAGTTGTAGATGTAGGAGCCCGACTTCATCACGCCCGAGTAGACACGGAAGAAGGTCAGCTTCCCGACGAACGGATCGGTCGCGATCTTGAACGCGAGCGCCGCGAACGGCTCCTCGTCGCGCACCTGGCGCTCCTCGACCGTTTCGTCGTTGTGCGGCAGGTGACCCTTGATCGCCTTCACCTCGGTCGGGGCGGGAAGGAAGTCGATGACGGCATCGAGCAGCGCCTGCACGCCCTTGTTCTTGAACGAGGCGCCGCAGAGCACCGGCACGAGCGTACCGGCAATGGTCGCCCTGCGGATCGCCGTGCGAATCTCGTCGAACGTCAGCTCTTCGCCGCCGAGGTACTTCTCGAGCACCGCCTCGTCGTGCGACGACGCGACCGCGTGCTCGATCAGCGCGTGGCGCTCGGCCTCGACCGCGTCCTTGTACTCGGCCGCGATCTCGACGACCGCGAACGTCTTGCCTAACGTCGACTCGTCGAAGATGTACTGCTTGCGCTCGATGACGTCGATGTGGCCGGTGAACAATTCGCCGGATCCGACCGGCAGCTGCAGCGCGAACGCGTTCCGGCTGAGCCGGTCGCGGATCATCGCCATGCAGCGGTCGAAGTCGGCGCCGACGCGGTCCATCTTGTTCGCGAAGATGATCCGCGGCACGCCATAACGGTCGGCCTGGCGCCAGACCGTCTCGGTCTGCGGCTCGACGCCGGCGACCGAGTCGAGCAGCGTGACGGCACCGTCGAGCACCCGCAACGACCGCTCCACTTCAACGGTGAAGTCGACGTGGCCCGGCGTGTCGATGATGTTGATCCGGTACTCGGGACCCGAGCCGGTCTTGTCGCTCTGGCCGTGGCGCTGCCAGAAGCACGTCGTCGCGGCGGACGTGATCGTGATGCCGCGCTCCTGCTCCTGCTCCATCCAGTCCATCGTCGCCGCACCGTCGTGCACTTCACCGATCTTGTAGTTCTTGCCGGTATAGTACAGGATGCGCTCGGTCGTGGTCGTCTTGCCGGCATCGATGTGCGCCATGATGCCGATGTTCCGGTAGTAGTCGAGCGGAGTTTTCCGTTCCATATCGGTTGACCCTTTACCAATCCGTCAAGAAGAGCGGCGCGCCTTCAGCCGTCTTCATCGTGTGTGCTGCCGGAACCACGAAAGCCTGCTTCGAGAACAGCATCAAACCAGCAAAAACGCGGGTGGACCGTGTCGCTCTCAAAAAGAGAGCCGGTATCCATCCGCCATCGCCGGGTACACTCGCACTGCAGCACGAATGGGGACCCAGGGCGCGCCAGGCATCACGAACTGTCGATGCGCGACGTCAAATTGTCCTGCGCTTGGCTTTTCGGGAACCATCTCGCCTTCGCGGCGATCCGGCCGGTCTGCATTGCCTCCGAAGAGGCACCCCCGCGTCCTTCATGACATTCATCGGAGCCGCTCTCGCGTCCCCTCGCGGGCCCATAGGTATCGGCGCGCAGTTCGCCGAAATGCCGTCGTGAACTGACGGCGTGCCACCCCCGCGATTTCTGCGTGGGGTAGCCTGAGAAAGGTAGCCCGATGCGAGCTTATGTCAACCGGCCACACGCGTTGCGATGCGCACGCCAGTCACTCCGGTGCCGACCTGCGCATCGGCCTTCCACCCGCGGCCGGCGAGATCGCTAGTCGTTGCTTCCGCGCTTCAGGTCCATGAACGCGCGTTCCGCGGCCGTCATTCGCTCGCCCGGCATTCGGTGAAGCATCGAGAACAGCGCGTGCGGTCCGCGCACAGGCGCCACGTTGAAGATGGCGTCGCTCACGGGCCGCTCGCGCGTGGCGCCTGCCGACAAGCCACCTACGCCGTCCGAGGGAGTCGAAACTACCTGCGTGTCGTCCGCGCCAGCCACGGGCCCGTACGCCGCCCCGCCGCGCAATCTGTTCAGAAATCCCACGGTGCACCTCCAGGAAACACCTGTACAGTGCACCCGTTCGGCGCAAAACGTAAGAGCCATCGCCAGGACGTGACGTCGTGGCGAGGTGAGCAGGAAGGAGGGGCGGTTGTGACAGGCGTGTCGCGGCGCCAACCGTTCGGCCTGGCCCTGGCAGGGAGGACCGCCGCGAGAATGCTGCCTCTCCGGCGCGATGGTCTGGAGGTCCCCCGCCTAACGCTATCCCGGTACGGCGCGCATCGCCGCCAGCTCCGCGTGCAGCACTCGCCGCAGCGCCACGACAAACCCCGCGACATGGTCGGTGTTGCCTCGGCTGCTCGCGAACGAGGGATCCATCACCGTGCAGCGCAGGACCGACAATCCGCCGGCCCGGATGTAGTCGTCGTGCGTGTGGCCTAACGCCGCGACGAGCGGGTCGGCGGAGTGCGCGTACTCGCGCGGCTGGAGCGTCGTCTTCGTGACGAGGTAGTCCAGCGCACGGAGCGGCCGCCCGCTGCCGATACTCATCGCCCGGTAGACACGCTCCACCAGCTCGTTGGATTCCTCGATCGCGGTCAGGCCGGGATGCCCGATCGCGAAGCAGACGATGTTCACGTCCGGACGCGGGAGCGGCACCAGCCGGAAAGGGCTCAGGTCGCACGATGACAAGGCCTCGTGCAGCACGAGCGCGCCCCGCGCCGCCGCGCCGATCAACCGCCCGTACCCGGTCGCGTCGAGGGGCAGGACCTTGTGCGCCATCCAGACGCTTGCCGCCGCCGCACCCGGCTTCGATCCCTCGAGGATGAAGCGCCCGATGTACGCCGTGTCCGAGTCGCCGTGGTGAAATAGATACGGCGCATCAGCGCTGACCATCCCCCGGACCCGCTTGTCGCGGAATGAGATAGCGCCCGCTGGAAAGGGCACCGCGCCCAGCTTGTGGGGGTCGACGGTCACCGAGTCCGCGCGATTGAGCGCCGAGAACGCGTGATACACCGACTCACTCGGCCAGAGCGTTTCTGCCGGCTGGCCGGCGGCGACCGTCTCGAACGCGAGGCGCTGACCTTCAGGGCCGCGCACGACCGCCGCCGCGTAGCCCCCCCACGCCGCATCGGCGTGAAGGTAGAACGCCAGCCCATCCTGCTTCCCCACCCTGCGTCGCGCGGTATCGACCAGGTCGAGCCGATCCACCGCGCCTTCCTCGGTGGTTCCCATCACCGCCACGCAGGCGATCACCGGTCGGCGCTGCGAGGCCGACGCGTGCAGAATTTCCTCGAGCGCGCCGGTGTCCATCCGGAAGTGCGTGTCGACCGGCACGCGGAGCAGGTGCGACTCGCCCATCCCGAGCACCCGGCACGCCTTGGCGAACGAGTAGTGGGCGGTTGAGGGTACGAGCACGACGCCAGGGGCCAGCGCGTCCCCGAACCGCGCCGCGAGCCGCAACCCGAACTCCTGGTAGCCGAGCCCGGAGATGCCGTGGCGGGCCACCGCCTCCGCGGCCGCGCGTCCGTCGCCCGCCGCCCGCTGGAAGTCGTCGTAGGCGTCGAGCGCCGCGTCGGGGGCGATGTTGAGCAGCTCCCAGAGCCCGAGGTCGGCGAGCCGGGCGCGCTCCCCGTTAGGCCTGACGACACCAGCAGTCTCCAGGCCAAGCTCCTCGCCTGCCCAGCGGATGGCCACCGGCAGGTATTTGAGGCTGCGCGCCACCCACAGTGCCTCAATGTTGGCGACTGTTCCCCCCGAACACAGGTGCCCCCACTGCCGTTCGGCGCGGTAGCCGACCATCTGCGCCAGCTGCGCCGCCACCTGCAACTCGAGCCGCGTCGTCACCGGCGAGGCCTCCGCGGCGACGTTGTTCGGGTTGTAGAGCATCGTCGCGAAGTAGCCGATCAGGCTTGCCATCATGGTGTCCGATGCCATGTGCCCGACATAGCGCGGGCTGAAGAAGGGAACGCCTTCCTTCAGCTCGGCGAGCAGCCCGAACAGCTCCTGCGTCAGTGTAGCAATCGAGGCCTGGAACTCCGGCCTGTACTTGTCCTGCTCGAGGATCGGAAACCCGTCCTCAGGATGAAAGTTGCGGCGCCAGAAGACGTGATCGCGAAACGCCTCGAGCAGCAGGCGCTCGAAGACGTCGGCGTTCTCGGCCTTCGAACCGAGGAAAAGCGAGGCGAGATCGGCGGGGGGGCGTTCGCGCGGGTCGTTAGGCATTGATGGCGGAGCGAGGGATCGCCGGCGAGCGGCGACGTTCCCCAAGTTCACGCCGATCGCCGGCGCAGCGCCAGTGAGGCGATCGCCGGACGCCGCGAATCAACACGCTGTTGCAATGCGACGTGCTGACACACAAACCGATGTGGTCACCAATACAAACCCCCGCTCGGCGCGTAGCCGAGCGGGGGTACGATTGGTCGAGCGAGGACGCGCTACCAGCGGTAGTGCGCGAACGCCTTGTTCGCTTCCGCCATGCGGTGCGTGTCTTCCTTCTTTTTCACCGCGTTACCCTCACCCTTGCTCGCCGCAATCACTTCTGCGGCCAGCTTCTCGGCCATCGACTT
>JANMAM010000061.1:0-12984 GCA_031359795.1 Gemmatimonadaceae bacterium | reverse complement strand
GACCGCGCTCTGGCTGAAGCAGGTGCTCGAGAAGGAGGGATTCGAGACACAGATTCTCGATACCGTGTCGTTAGGCGCGGGTCGCGCGAACTTCTATGCGCGGTTGAAGGGGAATGGAAGCAAGCGGGCGATCGCGCTCGTGCATCACATGGACGTCGTGCCGGCCAATCCGGCCTATTGGTCGCATGACCCGTTTGCGTCGGAGATCGCCGATGGCTTCATCTACGGACGCGGCGCGCTCGACATGAAGGGGGATGGGATCGCGCAGCTGATGGCGATGCTCGTGCTGAAGCGGACCGGCGCGGTGCTCAATCGTGACATCGTCTTCATCGCCAACGCGGACGAGGAGCTCGGGTCGACTGGTGCGCAGCAGTTCGTCGACAAGCACCCGGACCTGATCAGGGACGTCGAGTTCCTGATCACCGAGGGCGGCGACAACTCGGTGCGGAATGGAAAGCTCGAGTACTGGGGGGTCGGTGTCGCCGAAAAGCGCACCTTCTGGCAGACCGTCACCGTAAAGGGAACGCCGTCGCACGGTTCGCGGCCGACCAAGCTCAATCCGGTGCCGCGGCTGGTGCGCGCGCTGGCGAAGATCGCCGACTACGAGACGCCGCTGCACGTCACGCCCGGCGTGGCGAAGTATTTTCGCGACATCTCGGTGAATTACAGTGGCGAGCGGCGGCGCTGGTTGGCGAATGTCGCGGCTGCGGTCAACAATCCGCGGGCGCGCGCCTGGCTCACAAACGACGTCTACTGGAACGCGACGCTGCGGAACACGATCTCGCTGACTGGGCTCCAGGGGTCGAACAAGACCAACGTGATTCCGCCCGAGGCGTCGGCGAAGCTCGACATTCGCCTGCTCCCCGACCAGGATCCCGCGACGATGCTCGCGACGCTGAAGCGGATCGTCAACGACACCGCCGTGCACTTCAGCACCGACCTTCAGCCGAAGACTCCACTCGAGAGCCCGGTCAGTACCGATCTCTTTCGCGCGATCGAGCGGGCGGCACGCGATCGCGACCCAAAGGCGCTCGTGACGACACCGATGCTCACTGGTGCGACCGACCGCCCGACCTACCGGAAGCTCGGGATCGCGACCTATGGCCTCGACCCGTTCATGACCGAGGCGGCGGACGGCCAGCGCGGCGTACATGGCAACGATGAACGCATCTCGGTCGCCAACGCCGGATTCGCGGTGCACTTCCTCTATGACATCCTCCGCTACGCACAGTGATGGAAGGCCTCGGGCTTGACCGTTAGGCAGCCGGCACCGTCCGGCGCTCTCGCTTCCGGTGGTGGGTCGCCCGACCTGCCGCCCGAGCTGTTCGTGCGTTACGGGAAACAGCTCGTCGACTGGATCGGCGAATACCTGTCGAACGCCGAGCACTATCCGGTGCTCTCGCGGGTCGCTCCGGGCGAGATCGCCGACGCGCTGCCGGCGTCGCCGCCTGACCGTCCGGAATCGCTCGAGACCATCCTCGCCGATTTCGAACAGACGCTGATGCCGGGGATCACCCACTGGAATCATCCCGGCTTCTTCGCCTACTTCGCCAACAGCGCGTCCGTCCCCGGCATACTCGCCGAGATGCTGACGGCCGCGCTCAACGTCAACGCGATGCTCTGGCGGACGTCGCCGGCCGCGACGGAGCTCGAGCTGCGCGCGACCGATTGGCTGCGCCAGCTGATGGGGCTCGGGAACGACTGGCACGGACACATCAACGACACAGCGTCGGTCTCGACGATGCTCGCCCTCGCTGCCGCGCGCGAGGCGGCCGGGTTCGATGTCCGCGGGCGCGGCATGGCTGGTCGCAGCGACCTGCCCGTGCTCCGGGTCTACTGCTCCGAGCATGCTCACTCGAGCGTCGACCGCGCCGTCATAACGTTAGGCCTGGGCCAGCAGAACGTCGTGCACATCCCGGTGGACGCCGGCTTCCGCATGCGCCCGGAGCTGCTCGCGGCGCGGATCGCTGCCGACGTCGCGGCGGGGATGCATCCCCTTGCCGTGGTTGCCACCGCCGGGACGACGAGCACGACGAGCATCGATCCGGTTCGCGCTGTGGCCCTGACGCTGCGCGAGTCCGCCGCCCTGGCAGGCAGAGCGAAGCCATGGCTGCACGTCGATGCGGCGTACGGTGGCAGCGCCGCCGTCGTCCCGGAAATGCGCGGGGTGCTCGACGGCGCCGAGCTCGCGGACTCGCTCGTCGTCAATCCGCACAAGTGGCTTTTCACGCCCGTCGACTGCTCGGTGCTGTACGTGAAGGAGCCCGAGATCCTGAAGCGTGCCTTCTCGCTCGTGCCCGAGTATCTGACCTCGCGCGACCACGGCGACGTCGTCAACCTGATGGACTACGGCATCCAGCTCGGCCGCCGGTTCCGCGCGCTCAAGCTCTGGATGGTGATCCGCGCCTTCGGCGCCGAGGGCCTGGCCGAGCGGATCAGAAAGCACTGCGAGCTCGCTCGCGAATTCGCGGGATGGGTGAGCGCGGAACCGGAGTGGGAAGTGATGGCACCGGTCCCCTTCTCCACCGTCTGCTATCGCTATGCACCCGCCGGAACGAATGAAACTGATCGCGAACGCATCAATGCCGCGATCCTCGAGCGCGTGAACGCGTCAGGCAAGGCGTTCATCTCGCACACGAAGCTGAACGGTGCCTACGTGCTGCGACTTGCAATCGGAAACATTCGCACCGAGCGGCGGCATGTTGCGGACGCGTGGGACGCGCTTCGGGAAGGAGCGGCGCGCCACTGAGCAATCCGCACAATCCGTGTGATCGGAATCGAGCCCCTACTCGTACCGCAGCGCCACGATAGGATCCAGCGCCGCCGCCCGTCTCGCCGGCCAGACGCCGAACAGGATTCCAACGGCTGCCGAGAACAGCAAGGCGACCACGACCGACATCCAGGACACGGACGTGGTCCAGGCGGCGACCTTGTTCATGACGACTGCGCCGCCAGCCCCGAGGATGACGCCGCCGATGCCGCCGAGGACGCAGAGCACGACAGCCTCGATCAGGAACTGGAGCAGGATGTTGCGGCGGGTCGCGCCTAACGCCTTGCGGACGCCGATCTCACGAGTTCGTTCGGTGACCGAGACGAGCATGATGTTCATGATCCCGATCCCGCCGACGAGCAGGCTCACCGCGGCTATCCCGGCGAGAAGCGCGGTGAACACCTGGGTCGTCTCGCCTAACGTCGCGAGAAAGTCGGATTGGTTGCGGATGCTGAAGTCGTCATCCACGCCTGGCCTGAGCTTGTGCTCGCGGCGGAGGACCTTCTGGATGTCGGCCATCGTCTCGGGGATCAGCGCCTCGCTCGGCGCGAGCACGTTGAGCGATCGCAGCCGGTCGGTGCCGAAGGCGCGGAAGCGGGCGGTATTGATCGGGATCAGCACCTGATCGTCGGGATTCTGGAAGCCGCCGGTCTGACCCTTCGATGCGAGCACACCGACGACGGTGTACTGCAAGCCGCCAATCCGGATTGGTTCGCCAACCAGCGAGGCGGCGGGCGCGCCGAGGTTGGTCGGGATCGCCGCGCCCAGCACGGCGACTCGTTCGCGACCACGATCCTCCGCGTCGCTGAACATCCGGCCGTTCTCGACGATGAACTTGCGCACTTCCGGGTAGTTCGCGGTGGTTCCGACCACGCTCGTATTCGCGTTCCTGGCTGCGTACTGGACCTGAAGCTGCTGCGACATCTCCGGCTCGACCGCGGCGATCAGCGCCCCGCGCTCGACGAGCGCGTTGGCGTCATCGAGGGTGAGCCGGGCACGGTCGGAGCCCGAGGCGACACCGCGGCCGAACACCTGGCCGGGCACCACCGTCAGCAGCGTCGTGCCGAGTGCGGAGATGCGCGCGTTCACCGATTGCTGCGCGCCGCGGCCAAGCGCGACGACGGCGACCACGGCGGCGACGCCGATGATCACGCCAAGCATCGTCAACATCGAACGGAGCTTGTTGGCGCGGAGCGCGCCTAACGCGACCGCGATCGTTTCGCCAAGCAGCATGTCACGGCCCCCGGGGCGCCCCGCCGCGGGCCCCGCCCGCGGCCGCGCCGCCGCCCGGGCTGAGCGGGCCGGCGGTCGCGCTCCGCATGCGCGCCTGCTGGTCGGTGCGCTGTTGCTGGAGATTCGCGGACGCGAGCAGTGCGACCTGCTCGCCTTCCTTCAAGCCGCCGAGAACTTCCGTGTAGTCATAGTTCGTGACGCCGAGGCGTACCATCCTCGGCGAGAAGCCGGTGCTGTGCTTCACGAACACGAGTTGCCCGGCGTTGCGTCCGGTTCCGCCCCCCGACCGGCCGGCCGCACCAGGCGCGCCGGCACCGAGCGTCACCGACTGCGGAGCGTCGCCGGATGGCGTCGCCTGCACCGGCCCCGCCCCGCCCGCGCCGCGGCGTGTCCGGCGGGCGCCCGTCGCGCCCGCGTTAGGCGATCCGTCCCCCTGCGCCGCCCCCCCGGTGCTGGCGATCGCGCCTGCCGCGCTGTCGCGCTGCCCGAAGTTCCCCCGGCGGGCCGCCATCGCAACGCGGAGCTCGGCCTGCGCCGAATCAGGGTCCATCCCTAACGCGCGAGCGGAGATGGCCAGGTCCTTCATCGCCCGCACCGCATCAGCGGGAATCGCGAGCACGCCCAGCTTGTTCTGCACGGTCATCGTCACCTGCCCGTTCATGCCCGGCAGCAGCTTCCCCTGATTGTTGTCGAGCGTGACGAGCACGGGGAACATCGTGACACTCTGCTGCACGACAGCCTGCGGCTCGACCTTCTCGACCACGCCCTGGAATCGCTGATCCGGAAACGCATCGACGACAACCGTCGCGGCCTGGCCAGGCCGCACGTTGCCGATGTCGGTCTCGTTCACGAGCGCCCGCATGCGCACCTTGCTGAGGTCAGCCATCTGCAGGATCGTGGTGCCGCCAGTCGGCCCCGACGTCGCCGACGTGATCACCTGCCCGAGCGACACCGGCTTGGCGATGATGGTGCCGGCGACCGGCGCGCGGACGGTCGCGTCCTCGAGACGCTGTCGGGCGAGATCCATGTCGGTCCGGGCCCGAACCAGCGACGATTGCGCGTTGGCATAGGCGAGTGCCGCCGTCTCGTGTTCCTGCGGCGTGATGACTTCCTGCGCGAACAGCTCATCCGACCGTTTCTTCTGCGCGAGTGAGACATTCAGCGACGCCTGCGCCGCCTGCTGCGCTGCGACCGTCTGGTCGTACTGGTTCCTCACGTCGCGCGTGTCGATCTGCACGAGCAGCTGGCCGGCGCTCACCACCGTGCCGATGTCCACCGGCATCGCCGTGATCTGGCCTGATGCCTTCGACTTCACTTCGACGATGTTCACCGGCTCGACGGTGCCAGTCGCCTCGGCGTTGGATACGATGTCGCGGCGCTCCACCAGCGCGGTTGGGATCGCGATCGCTGTCGCCTCGGGCTTCTTGCAGCCGCTGACCGCGGCGAGCGCGAGAACCACGAGGCCGAAGCTCGAGCGGAGTGTGCGTTGCATTGGATGTGCGCCGGGTTGGTGAAGCCGAATCATGGATTTGCCGGCGTGAGCCGTTGGCCGATCAACGCTTCGAGGCGCGCGCGCGCCACGCGTGCGTCGAAGCGCGCCTGGATCAGCGCGGTCTGCGCCTGGCTGAGCTGGTTCTGCGAAGTCAGCACGTCGAGCAGCGTCGACGCACCCGCGTTGTAGCGAAGCTGCTGCACGCGCAGATCCTCTTCGGCCGCGACCACCGAGATGGCCTGCACGCTGAATCGCTGCTGCGCGGTGCGGAGGAGGTCGACGTTCTGAACGAGGAGCTGGCGCGCGGCGAGGCGTGCATCTCGAAGCGCCGCAACCGCGTTGTCTTCGGCGACATCGGCGCGCACGACCTGGGTCTCGCGCGCGAAACCGTTGAAGAGCGGATACGACAGCGCGAAGTTGAGACGGCCGCCATAGCTGTACGGATCATTACCGATCCCGAACCTTCCGACTCCGCTCCCCGAGCGGGAATAGCCGGCGGTGACCGTCGGCAGATACGGAGCACGCGCGCCGCGGCGGGATGCCTTGGCAGCGTCGAGCGCCGACTGTGACTGCCTCACGGCGGGACCGTTCTCGGCGAGCCGCGCCAGCGATGCGGTGTCGAGAGCGATCGCGTCGAGCGGTGGCAGGACGGTATCGCCCGGTGCGGCGGTCACGGTGATGTCGGATCCGATCTGCCGCGTCAGCGATGCGTTCGCCGAGCGGAGATTCGTCTGCGCGGTGAGCAGCGCCAGCTGGGCATTGCCGACCTGGATGAGCGATCGCAGCGAGTCGGACTTGATCGCGACACCGCTCTTCACGCGAATCGTTGAATAGCGCAGCTGCTGCACCGCGAGCTCGAGCAGCGAGCGTGCGGCGTCTTCGGACTCGCGGGCGGCGAGTGCGTTGTAGAACTGCTGGCTGACGTCGAGCGCGATCTGGAAATCCTGCGAGACACCGCTCGCTTCAGCGGCGTTTACGTTGGCCTTGGCGGTCTGGATGTCGTAGAGGCTCTGGCCTCCGTTGAACAATGTCATGTTCAACGACAGCCCGTTGCTGTACGACCATGGCGATGGAGAGAGCGTCTCGGTCGCACCGGTTTGCGAGTTGATGCGCGTCAGGCTGTTCGGATCGACGAACTGGCGCGAGCCGCCGAGGTTCACGCTGACGTTCGGCAGCAGCGCGCCGTACGCGGAACGCACCGCCGCGCGATTGGCCCGCTCCGAGCCGCGCGCCTGGACCGCCGTGGGCGCGCTCTGTCGCGCCCGGCGAATGGCTTCGCCGATCGTGATCGGTACCGCCGAGTCGAGGGGGATCGCCGCCGCCACCCCGGCCGGCGCGGCCGGTGTCTGTGCGCCAGCGGACGTCGCGACGACAGCGGCGCACGCGACCAGAAGCGCGCCGAGTGGCGCGCGGGAATGAATGCGCAAGCTGGGTCTCGCGGATCTCGGGTGCACGACTACCAGTACGGTTTGGTCGTGCGAAACGCTGGAACGGTGGCTTTTCGCTAGAAACGGCGCGGCGCCCGACCGCCCCGGGACAATGAGTCGCCCAGCGGATGTTCGCGCTTCATCCGCGCGTGCATCTTCTCGCGCTGCTCAGGAGTGAGCACGGAGTCGATTTCGCGGCGGGTCTGGTCGATGATCGCGCGGACCTTCGGCTCCGATGCCGCTCGCGCCGAATCGATCGCTGGGCGATAACTGGCGAAGATCGAGTCGATCTTTGCTGCCTGCACGGGAGTGAGGCCGAGGTCTCGCCCGAATCGCTCGTGCATCTTCCCTCGGCCCTCGCCGCCGCGACCCATCCCGCCGTGACCACCGTCCCGCCCCTGGCCACCGCGCCCGTGGCCGCGATCGCCGGCGTGTGAGAACACCGTCCGCTCGAGGACGACGCCGCTCGCGACACCAGCGGCGGCAACGAGCAGGACGCCGAGGGTGAGCAGCATCAGGACACGCCCGCGAGCTGCCCGGGGCGTCGACGCGGCGCCCTCGCTCGGTGTTACCGGAGCCTCGCTCATCTAGTGCTCCGCCGCGTGTGCGCTGGCGGTCGCGTCCCAGAACCAGTCGTCGTCGACAGGGCCGGAGACGCTCGACACCGGCTCGCCGTTAGGCTCGGCCACCGCGTCAGCGATCGCGTCACGACTGTCGCTCGCATCCACGTTCGCCGACGATGTCGCGTTCGCGAGGCCCGGTTCGGTGCCGGCGCGCGGCGTCGCCATCGCGAGCGCGAGCGCCGCCGCGGCGGCAACCGCGCCGACTGGAAGCAGGCGGCTCGCCCACGGCGTCACTTGCTCCCACCATGGCGTCGCGCGGGCTCGCGGGCGGAGGCGGAAGATCGCGGCGGTGCGGGCCCGCTGCTCCATCGCCCCCCAATCGACGGTCGCCGGCTGACGCCCGAGCGCGTCCTCGAGCGCGGCGCGCAGCGCCGGATCCGGCGCCGGCTCGATGTCCGAGAACTCGCTCCTGTCTCGTTCGTTGCTCATGAGCTCTGCTCCTGCCGCCGAAGCGGCGCCAACGCGTCGCGCAGGATGCGACGCGCCTCGTGCACGTGCCAGCGCACCGTTCCATCAGCGATGCCTAACGCGGCGGCGATCTCGCTGCTCGTCCATCCATCGATCTCGAACAGTTGCACGATCACCTGCTGCCGCTCCGGCAGCGCGGCGACCGCTTCGCGCAGCCGGCTCCGCAGCTCGCCGCGCTCGGCCGATGCCTCCGGGGATTCGCCGTGCGACGCCGAATCCTCAGGGATCTCGGATACCGCCCGCAATGCCCTCGATTGCCGCGCGTTCAGCCCGCGATTGGTCAGGATCCGGAAGAACCACGGCGCGAACGGACGCGACGTGTCGAAGCTGTCGATCTTGTCGAGCGCCTGGACGAACGCGTCCTGCACGAGATCCTCCGCATCCTCACGGTGACCGAGCAGGCGGAATGCGACCGCGTGCGCACGGCGCAGGTGGCGCCGGACCAACGCATCGTATGCGGTGACGTCGCCGCTACGTACGCGCTCGACCAGTGCGGCATCGATCGCGTCGTCGGCAGTCACACCGCCCCGCTCTCGAGCGCATGATGCGCCCCACTCTCGATTACAGGCGCGCGGGGCAATGCGTTGGCAGTTAGCGCGAGTCCCGGGCCGCCGCGGCCTGGATGGCCAGCCAGTCGCGCCAGTTGCGTTCGAGCGTGTCGACGTCGCGCGGAATCATCTGCGCCGACACCAGCACCTGATCGATCGTCGCGCCGGACATCAGCGCGCGAGTGGCGGTCCCGATGAACAGGCGACCTTCGCGGGTGGCGATGTAGTTCGTGATGCTGAGCGCCTCGGCATCCCAGAGCGCGGCACCGCTCAGTGCCGGGATGTCCTTCGGGTTTGGACGCGATCGCGTGTACGCACCGCGATTATCGTTGCGGCCACGGTCGAGCGCACCGTCCATCTCGTCATCGCCGCGACGCCGAGCGCGGGCGGTGGTGTCACCGGCAGGGCGTTCTCCGGAAAACACCGATCGGAGCCCGATGATGCGGTCAGGGTGCAGGCCGATCTGCGCGGAGACGATGTCGGCGTCGCTCCAGCCACCAATCAGCGCCGGGATCGCGACCTCGAGCCAGCGCGGTACGCCGGCGCTGACCGTTGTTCCGGTTGTCGCGCTGGCGACGGGAGCACTGGCCATCGCGCTCACCCAGGCGCGGACGACCGGCGAAACCGAGACGAGGTCGGGGCCCGAAGTCATTCCGACACTCATTCCCCGTCCCTGCTCGGCGAGGCGGACGAAGAGCGGGATCGCGCCGGTCGCGCGGATCTGCGCGAGGGTGGTCGAGTCGGGGCGCCCGCCGCGCTTGACCTGCAGCGCGACGACCTTCACGGTCGGCGGGTCGCCGGCAAAGTAGGCGCGGAAGTCCGCCGCGGCGCCGTCGAGCGCGGTCTGCACGCTCGGGAGGAGGCCTCGCTTGGTACTGGTCAGCTCGTACCCGGCGCCGTTCAGGACCCAACTGGTGTCCTTTCCCTGAATACGGGCGACACCGACCGTCGGCCCGACGGGAATGAAGACGTCCTCGTGCGAGGGGAACATCGAGCCGAAGCTCGCGCACCCGGCGAGTGCGGCAGCGGACACGGCGAGCGTTGCGAACGAGCGAAGCGTGGGTAGCATGAGGCGGGTATGCAGAGACGACAGGGGCCGGCGGTCATCGCCGGCCCCTGTCATATTACCCAAGTCGCCCTGAAATGTTGGGTCCGAGCCGCGTCAACGCCCGGGCTGGCCGTTTCGGGGCGCTCAGTCAGCCGTTTCGCTGATGGTCGCTCCCCCGTCGAGCGGGATCCGGTGCTCGGCCGTCTTCTGCGCGGGAGTGCGCCCGAACATGTGCGCGACCTTCTCACGGATGTCGTCCATGATCTCGTAGACCGTCGGGATCACGATCAGCGTCAGCATCGTCGACGTGAGCACGCCGCCGATCACCGCCACTCCCAACGGCTGCCGGAACTGCCCGCCTTCACCGCGACCGAGCGCGACCGGAATCATGCCGGCGATGAGGGCGAAGGTGGTCATCAGGATCGGCCGGAGACGGATCGCGCCCGCCTCGATCAGCGCTTCACGGAGGGGCATCCCCGCTTTCTCGCGTGCCCATTTGGCGAAGTCGATGAGCAGGATCGCGTTCTTCGCGACGATACCGGCGAGAAGGATGATCGCGATCATGCTCATGATGTTGATCGTCTGGCCGGCAAGCGACAGCGACAGCATCACGCCGATGAGTGACAGCGGCAGCGACACGAGAATCGCCAGCGGATCGACGAACGAGCCGAACTGGAGGACGAGGATCAGGTACATCAGCAGGACGGCCGTGCCTAACGCGATGAAGATCTGGCCGAAGACCTCGCCCTGGTCCTTCGATTCGCCGCCGACGGTGACCCGGACGCCGCCGGGCAGCGAGAGCTTCTCGATGCGCTTGTTGATCTCGGCGACGACGTCGCCACTCGCCCGGCCGGCCGTATTCGCCTCGACGGTGACGACCAGGTCGCGATCGAGGTGATCGATGATCGCCGGACCGGTGCCGCGCTCGATCGACGCGACCTGTCCGAGCGGAATGGTGGTCGGCGCGCCGGCGGGCCCCTGCATCACGAGCGGCAGCTGTTCGAGGTTGGCGATGTTCCGCCGCGCCTCGGGGGCGAGGCGCACCTGCACGTTCCGGGTCTCGCCGGTCGGATCGATCCAGTCGCCGGCGTCGATGCCGGCGAACGCCGGCCGCAGCGACTGCGCAACCTGGCCGGCGGTGATCCCCAACGTTCCGGCGACGCCGCGGTTGAGCTGGACGGTCAGCTCGGGCTTCTGGCCCTTGGTGGACAGTCCGACGTCGACTGCGCCGGGCGTTGCTTTCACCTCGGCCATCACCAGCTCGGCCGCGCGGGTAAGGGTGGCGATGTCGCCACCGCGGATCTGGAACTGGAGCTGCTTGCGACCGCCGCCGAAATCGGTGGTGAACACCGACGGCGTGACGCCAGCGATGCTCGACAGCTCGCCGCGCAACGCCGACGCGATTTCCTCGACACTGGTCGAGCGCTCGCCGCGCGGCACGGTCCGGACGTACATGTTGCCGACGTCGACCGATCCCGAGGCCGCGTCGCCTAACGTTGCGTAGGTGTAGCGCACTTCCTTGTGCGTCTTCACCACCCGGTCGATCTCGGCGGTCTTCTGGCGGGTGTACTCGAGGTTCGACCCAGCCGGCGTCTCGATCGCGATGATGAACTCACCGCGGTCGTCGACGGGGAAGAAGCCGAAGCCGACGTTGCGGAACGCCATCGACTGCGGAATCATCTTCGGCACCGCGAAGAACGCGACCGCACCAATCGCGGCAACCCCGATCCGCACAGGCGTGGCGAGGCCGCGATGCACCATTGCCCAGACGACGAGCGAAAGAATCGCCAGCGCGACCGCGAGTCCGGTCAGTCCCTTGCTCGGAATCGTGAACGCCGCGAAGAAGGTACCGAGCGCGATGACCATCATCGCCGCGCGGTGATCGAGTGCCCACGCAATCACTTTCTTGTAGTTCTGCGCCTGGCGGTTGAACCAGTGATTGAACTGGTCGAGCTTCTTCGTGACCCACCATTTCTTGTGCTCGGGCCGGTGGGGATCGGGCCAGTAGGCCGAGAGCATCGGATCGAGCGAGAAGGAGACGAACAGCGAGACGAGCACCGAGCTCGCGATCGTCAGCGCGAATGGCTTGAACCACTGCCCGCCGATGCCGGGCATGAATCCGATCGGCACGAACACCGCCAGGATCGAGAAGGTCGTCGCGGCGACGGCGAGCCCGATTTCATCGGTGCCCTCGTGCGCCGCCCGCATGTGATCCTTTCCCATCTCGACGTGCCTGACGATGTTCTCTCGAACGACGATGGCGTCGTCGATCAATATTCCGATCGCCAGCGACAGGCCTAACAGCGACATCGTCTCGAGCTTGAAGCCGAGCACCCAGACCATGATGAAGCTGGCGAGTACCGAGACGGGAAGCGCGAGGCCGGTGATCACCGTCGAGCGCCACGAGTTCAGGAACAGGAAGACGACCAGCACCGTCAGCAGCGCGCCTTCGATCAGCGCCTCCTCGACGTTGGTGACCGCCGCGGTCACCCTGACGCCCGCGTCCTTGACGACCTTGATCTCGGTGCCTTTCGGCAGCCCGGCCTGCAGGTCGGCGACCTTCGCGCGGATGCGATTGCTGACGTCGGTGGTGCTGTAGCCGGGCGACTTCTTGATCTCGATGCCGACCGCGTCGGTGTTGTTGTAGAGCGCGAGCGAGCGCGGTTCCTCGGTTCCATCGCGGACGACCGCCACCTGCCCCAGCCGCACGAGCTGGCCGTCGCGCTCGGCCACGACCATCTGCATGAAGTCTTCGGCACCCTGGAGCCGGCCCTTGAGCCGGATCGAGCGCTCGTCGAGCGCGCCGGTGACACGACCGACCGGAGCGGCCAGGTTCTGCGCCTGCAGCGACTGCACGACCTGCGCGACGCTCACTCCCGCCGACTGCAGCCGGTCGGGCTGCAGTTCTACGGTCATCTCGCGTTCGACCTTGCCGAACACCTGCACCTCGGCGACACCGCTCAGCGAGCGGATCTCGCGCGTGATTTTCGGATCGGCGAGTCGCGTCAGGTCGGCCTGTGACAGGTTGCCGGACGTGAGCGCGAGCGAGACGATCGGACGGTCGGTGTCACTCAACTTGGTGATTACCGGCTCCTTCAGCTCGATCGGCAGATCGGCGCGGATCCCGGAGATCTTGTCGCGGATCTCCTGCGTCGCGTCGCTCATGTTCGTGCCGAAGGTGAACTCGATAATGATGAGTCCATAGCCGTCGTATGCCTTGCCCTGCACCGTCTTCACGCCGCTGATCGCCGTGATCTGCTCCTCAACCGGATCGAGCACTTCCTTCTCGACACCGTCAGGCGACGCGCCGGGATAGATCAGCCCGACCGACGCGAATGGCGGTACGACTTCAGGGAATTCATCGGTCTTCAAACG
>JANMAM010000025.1:0-10571 GCA_031359795.1 Gemmatimonadaceae bacterium | reverse complement strand
CAGATCGCAACGATGGTCGGACGCCTGAGCCTCGAGCGGTACAAGGCGACGATCAAGGGATTGACGAAGTTCGGCGACCGGCGGCAGGGCACCGATCGCAATCGCGCCGCGACCGACTGGATCGAGGCACAGCTCCGGAGCTACGGGTGCACGCCGACCGAGCGGATCACCTATGACTACCAGCCGCCTGCGCCGCGGCCGCGCCCGGCGGGAGCCGCGGCTTCGTCGGGGCCGAGCATTCCAAGGAACCCGCCGGGCGGTGGACGGTTTCGCGGGAAGCTGACGCCGACCGGCGTGAACACCGACTCGCTCGCCCAACCCGACGCGACGCTTCGCGCGCTCAACAGGCAGCCGACGACGCCCGGCCAGCGACAGCAGGTCTACTGCACGAAGGTCGGGACGACGCATCCCGAGGAGATGTACATCGTTGGCGGACACATGGACGGGCATGGCTGGGGCGAAGCCGCAAATGACGACGGCTCGGGCACCGCGCTCGTGATGGAGCTCGCCCGGATCTTCAGCGCGCCCGACGTGCAGACGGATCGTTCGATCCGCTTCATTCTCTGGAACAACGAAGAGACCGGCCTCAATGGCGCGCGCGCCTACATCGAGCAGCGTCAGGCACTGCAGGGAAAGGAATCGCCGGCGGGATCGGGCAAGTATCCGGAACCGCGCTGGCTCGGCATGATTCAGCACGACATGATGCTGTTCGACCACGGAATGCCGGACGCCGACGGAATGATGCGAAAGGCACAGCGCGCCGAGGCCGATGTGAACATCGAGTTCCAGTCGTCGGGAAAGCAGGCGGCCGGCGCGCAGGCGCTGGCGTGGGTGTTCGCGACCGCGAATGAGAAGTACGCGACCGACTACCCGGCCGCGGTCGGCCAGCACATGACCAACACCGACTCGGCGCCCTTCCAGGACATCATCCCGGCGATCAGTCTCCGCGAGAACGAACGCGGTGCCCAGATCGGTGCCGGCTGGGACCCCCAGTGGCACCAGCCGACTGACGTCTTCACGACGTACAGCGATGCCGACTTCCGGCTCGGACTGAACGCCGCGCAGACGACGTTAGGCGCGGTCGGGATGCTCGCGGGGGCGAGAGTCGTTGCGCGGTAGTCGGAACCTCGTGCGCGGATCGGCCGTTAGCCATTAGCCGTTAGGGTTGAGCGACGGCGTTACCCTTGTCCAGTGCCGCGGCTCCTCTCCGCTAATGGCTAATGGCTAATGGCCCCATGTTGTCCGTCCTGGATCTCGCCCCGATCATCGAGGGTGGGAGCGCCGCGCAGGCGTTTCGAAACTCGCTCGATCTCGCGCAGCATGCCGAGCGCTGGGGGTACCGGCGGTTCTGGCTCGCGGAGCATCACAGCATGGCGGGGGTGGCGAGCGCGGCGACGTCGGTGGTCATCGGGCACATCGCGGCGGGAACGACAACGATTCGCGTCGGTGCGGGCGGCGTCATGCTGCCCAACCATTCGCCGCTGGTGATCGCCGAGCAGTTCGGGACGCTGGCGTCGCTCTATCCGGGGCGCATCGATCTCGGGGTGGGGAGAGCGCCGGGATCGGACCAGCTCACCGCCCGGGCGCTGCGACGGAATCCGGCGGCGGCTGACACCTTTCCGCAGGACGTGATCGAGCTGATGTCATACTTCCGCCCGGTGCAGCCCGGGCAGATGGTCCGGGCGGTGCCGGGCGCGGGGCTCGAGGTGCCCGTCTGGATACTCGGCTCGAGCCTGTTCGGTGCCCAGCTCGCCGCAGCGTTAGGCCTGCCGTTCGCGTTCGCGTCGCACTTTGCTCCGCAGATGATGGATCAGGCGCTCGAGATCTACCGCGCCCGCTTCGAGCCATCGCCCGCGCTCGAGAAGCCGTACGTGATGCTCGGCCTCAACGTCTTCGCTGCCGACAGCGAGGAGGACGCACGGCGGCTGTTCACTTCGCTGCAGCAGGCATTCATCAACCTGCGCCGCGGGCGTCCGGGTCCGTTGCCCCCGCCGTCAGAGAATTTCCTGGAGCAGCTTCTTCCTCACGAGTCGCAGATGCTCGACGAGATGCTCTCCGCCGCGGTGGTCGGTGCACCGGGTACCGTCCGCGATGGCATCGCCGCGTTCGTTGCGCGTACCGGCGCGGACGAGTTGATGGTGACGTCGCAGGCGTTCGACCATCGGGCGCGGTTGCGGTCGTTCGAGCTGACAGCAGCCGCAACTGCTAGCCGTTAGCCATCAGCCGTTAGCGTTCAGCAACGGCGCAACTTCCGCGTCACTGCGACGCCGTTCTCAACGCTAACGGCTAACGGCTCACGCCGAATGCCTAACGGCCGCCGCGGCGCCACGAGAGCGGAACGGCGCGCTGGTCACCGGGCAGGGCCGGGCACCTCCGCGCCGGGGACGACGACGGTCGCCTTCGACGGGACCTGACTGCCCGCGGTTCCGATACCAGCTCGGACCGTCACGGCGATCCGCTGCACGCCATTGCCACCCATCCCCTGGCGGCTCCAGCGGGCATTCGCGTCGAGGGGCTGCACGTTTCCGGCTTCGTCGGTCGCGCGACAGGCGAGCGTGTACGTGCCCGGCGTGGCAGCGTTCCAGCTCGTGCGCCACTGCACCCACGCGTACCGGTCCTTCGAGACCGGACTCAACTCGGCGTCGGTCCAGCGAAGGCCGCCGTCGGTACTGACCTCGACTCGCGTGATGGTTCCCGATCCCGACCAGGCTTTCCCCTGGAGCGTGTGCACGCCGGGCGGGACATACCTGTGACGGGTGAGCAGATCAGGAATTCCCGGCGGCATCATCACGGAGTGGACGCGCTTCTCGCGCACCGGCTCTCCGGGCTCACCCTTCCGCTGCTGATAGCGATAGACCTTCGACTGCTGTACACCCGTGAACGGCTCGCTGAGGACGGTGATCGCGCGCAGCCATTTCACGCTCGCCATTCCGTACCAGCTGGGAACGATCAATCGCAATGGAAACCCGTGCTGCGGCAGAAGTGCCTGTCCATTCGCCTCCCACGCGAGCATGACCTCGTCACGCAGCGCCTCGGCGACGGGCAGGCTGCGCTCGAAGGCGTGCTCGACGCCGAGATCGACACCGGTATCCCAGCCGGTGAACAGGACCTCGACTGCATCATCGAGCAATCCGGCCGCCTCGAGCAGCGGCCGGAGCGGCGTGCCCGTCCACTGGTACGTGCCGATCGCCTCCTTGAACCAGGGCACGTAAACGGCGCGCGGTCGCATCGTCGAACGGCCGGTGCCGGCGCATTCCATCGTGACGACCTGCGTCATCGACCGGCGTGCCTTCAAATCAGCAAGTGACACGCGGCTCGGCGCACGGACCCGCCCGCCGACAGCGACGGAATAATTGTCGGCGCTGAGCTGAGGGATGTCGAAATGAATGAGGAGGTAATGTGCGCCGAGTGGGGTGATCGGCTCGCGCAGGAGCTCAGCCTGCATGCCATGGTTCCGGAAGGCGAGCGCCGTCTCCGGAGCGCTGAAGACCTGCCAGTTCTCCTGCGGGTCGGGGCGTTGTGCCGTTGCGGTATCGGGCACCGTGGTGCACGGCGCGTCGCCCGAGGTACTGGCCGCGCGCATCGCCGCCGGGGGCGCACAGCCGGCCGCGAGCAGCGTCGTTGCGGCCGCGCCGCTGACGGCGACGAAGCGGCGCCGCGAGAACACCTCGTGCGGCGAGAGCGGCGCGGGCTCAGCCGGGGCGTTCGGGTTGGTGGTGCCTGCGTCGCTTGCCATGGGCCTCCTCCAGATGAGCTGCGGAACCGCGAAACGTGCGGTGCCACTGGCGGGCATACTTCGGGCCGCGGGCAATCCCGCAATGCGCGAAGCCGCTCGCAGCGCTGCGGCACGAATCGGTCGCCGACGCGGAACGTTAGGCGCATCGACGCGCGGGCTGCATCAGTGGACGCAGCGCGCGACTGAACGCGCAGCGGTGGCCCGGTAATAGCAAAATCTTCGTGTATCCCGATCGTCGGCGCCGCGCCGCGCTCCAGGCATTGGTCCGATTGCACGTGCTTTACCTTCGCCAACTCCGCCGTGAAACCGACGAAGGCCATCACCGGCGCCGAATACGAATCACCGATCGATACGGCAGCATTCGTTGCGATCGTCGCCAACGTGCCGCCATACGCGCTGGCCTGCTACTGGGTTCTCGGGCTCACCGGCATCCGACCGTCGCAGTATCTGCGTTGTCGGCGGACCGATCTCGACCCGGCGAACTTCACCATATCAGTGCCGTGCGACAGTATCGGGCTCGAACGAGTGACGCTTGCGGTGGACCCGGCACTGTGGACGTGGATCGATCGGGGGGTGCCGTCGCCGATCAGGTATGGCTGGATGCGAACCTATTTCAAGCGGGCAGCCAGAAAGATCGGGAGACCCGAACTCCGCCTGCGCGATCTGCAGCGCTTCGTGCTCGGACTGCGCTCCAGCGCAGCCGAATCGGCAGCGTTCGCCGAGCGCGCCCGCCAGCTGCTGCCCGGGCACGAGGCCGACCCGATTAGCCGGGACAGACCGAGGCCGGGCGCGGCTGCCTAACGACCGGTCGACCCAGCCAGTGGGTCAGGGCAGCCGCTGCGCGGCGCCTCCACGCACAAAGAGAATCGTCCGGCGCTGCGGCCCATACGCGGCCTGGACGACATTCACCTGATCCTCGAACAGCTCGAACATCATCACGTTGCTCAGTTGCATCTGGCTGACACCGTCGGGCGCATCGGCGCGCAGGCAAAGTAGAAGCGTCGCGTCCTTCCACTCCATGCCGCAGAGGCGCAGCGTGCGGGGCCGGCCGTCGCGACCGAGCAGCCGCACGCTCGCTTGCGCATACGCGAGCGCTCCCGCTTCCGCGACGCGGTGATCGCGCGCCGGTTGCGTGTTCGTCCGCTTCGCGACGGCTACCGCGAAATCCTCCGCCGACATGCGCACCACCAGCTGCGCGGCGCGATCGGATGGCACCAGCGTCAACTGCGTAATCGTGGTGTGAAGTGGATGCGCGTCAATGACGGCCGGGAGCGCGCAAGTCACCATCAGCGAAAGGACGACGCCGAAGCCGAGCGCGCGCTGCCATGGTGCACCGATCATTCGCTCACCATGGCCGGCGTTCGAACGCCCAGTGCGCTGCGACGATCGCGATGACCGCGGACACGGCGACGATACGCAAACGAAGTGGTGCCCACCAGCCCGGGCGGCGCAGGGATGCCATCGTGAAGTCCACGACTGCCAGCATCCCCGCCGCAACCATGAGGACGAGGAGCTGCCCAACCTCGATGCCGACATTGAAGCCGAACAGGGGAACGGCAATCTGGTCGACGAAAAGGCTCTTCAGGTAGTTCGCGAAGCCTGCGCCGTGCACCAGTCCGAACACCCCGGCGAACACGGGCCGGTAGCGACCGCGCCAGAGGGTGACCGAGCGATCGCGGACGAGAATGTTCTCGACGCAGGTCGCGACGATCGTGATCGGAATCAGGAATTCGATCAGTGCGGTCGGCATGGTGACCAGATTCGTCACCGCGAGCGCGAGCGTCAGCGAATGTCCAATCGTGAACGAGGTCACGACCCAGAGAGCGCTGCGCCAGTCCCGCAACCGGTAGATGGCGGCGAGCGCGAGGAGAAAAAGAATGTGATCGGCGGCGTTGACGTCAGCGATGTGACGAAAGCCAAGTTGGACAAACCCGAGAAACTCGGACATGACGCGCCTACTGGCTAAACGCCGAGCGGTGCCGCTCGATCGAATCGAGAACCGCGCGGGCGCCGGCCGGGTGCGCGGGGTGAAAGCGCGGATTGATTTCGAGCGCCCGCGTGAGGTGGCGGGCCGCCGCCGCGTTTCGTCCCAGCGATCGCTCGATCATCCCGATGTGATAGAAGATGATCGCGTCCTCGGTTCCGCGCGCGAGCGCAGAATCGCCCGCCGCCAGCGCTTCGACATCGCGACCCGACGCGTGGAGCGCCCAGGCAAGGACATCGTACCCATACGGGTCGCGCCGCGTCGCGATTTCAGTTTGTGCCTTCTCGAGAACCGCGGCGACATGCCGGCCATGATCGAGAAGAAACAGGCTCATTGCCCTGTGGAACGGGCCGGGCTGGTGAAGAAAGGCAACTTCGAGGGCGGCATCGGCCTGCTGCGCTTTCGCGCTGTCGCCAAGCGCGCGGTAGGCGTCGCTGAGCACGGCGAGCGGCGCGGGGTCGAGCACCGTCGCGAGCGAGGCTTCGGCGTCGGCGGCGGCTCGTTTCCATTCGCCGATGGACGAGAAGAGGCGCGCCCGCGCCGAGAGCAACCGATAGTCGTCAGGCGCAACGCTCAGGCCCTCGGTGTAGGCGAGCTTCGCCCGGTTCACACCGCCGTCGCGGAACTCGAGATCGCCCATCCGGAGGTAGTACCAGGCGATGACTTCACGCGGCAGGTGGTCGAGACCGATCGCCTGTTCACCGGCATCGCGGATGATGCGTCTGGCGCCGTCGGCATGACCGGTGAGCTCGAGCCAGCGGGCGTAGCGCGGCGCCCAGGAGAGCGCTATCCGATTCTTTCCAAGCCTTCGGAAGATCGGCCGCGCGCCTTCGTAGTCGCCGAGTTCGAGCAGGATTTCGCCAAGCAGTGCCTGATGCTCGAGCGAATCGGGATCGCGATCGACCACGTCGCGTGCGATGACGGCCGCTTCGGCGAAGCGGTGCTGCCCGATCAGGCTCGCGGCGAGGGAGATCGAGGCTTCCTCATTGTGTTCGTCGCGAATCGCCAGCGACGCCCGCGCACTCTCCTCGGCGCTGAGGATGTCGGAGTAGTCACCGGTTGAACGGGCGCGGCCGAGATACAGCGTGGCCACTCGCGCCTTGAAGAACGCACTGGCGGGATCGATCTCGGTGGACCGGATGAACGCCGCCAGACTCTCGTCGAGCTGCTGCCGCTCGCTCGCGAGGCGGGCCGCCGCGGCGATGGTGCGCCGTGCAGTCGCCGCCGCTGCCTCGCGGAGATGAAATATCCACCCACCGAGGGACAGCGCGATGGCTATCGCGACGGAGGTGAACGTCAGGCGACGCAGGCTCATTCTGGTATCAGCGGAAAACTGTGAAACGAACCGATGCACTCGCCGGGCATGCAGTGTCGATCATGCCCGGCGGTGCACCGTTGCTGCTGGTCAGTTCGGGGAGAGCAGGTAGGGGAAGACGTTCGTCGGAACGCGGCCGCCGCTGCTGGTCTGCGCGGTGAAATCCGAGCAGAGGTTCGCGGCGCAATTTCCCTGGCCGGTCGGGTCGTTGGTGACGAGCGTACCGAACACCGCTGCGAGCGCGATGTCGACGACGTCATCGGTGAGCTTGCGTCCGCCGTAGGCGCCGCCCGGTGTCACCGCGTAGCCGAGGAAGCCGGCCGAAGCAGGCGTCTTGTCGGTGAAGACGGTGAGCATGTCGGGAAGGAGCGTGTTGGATATCGCCTGGGCATGCGCCGCGGTCCGGCCTGCGACGCCGGTAACGAAGCCCTTGATCTCGGTGCTGAAGTTCAGCGAGTCGGTCTTCGGAACGCCGTTGTTGTGGAACGGGTGATTCCGCTTCGCGATCAGCACCTCGCTGACGAGCGGGTTGGCGAGACGATCGATCTGGTCGTAGACACGGGTCGAGTCGACAACGGCGAAGGGCCGATCGCGGAAGGTGACTTTGTCGCTGTTGCAGGCGGCAGTCGAGGCGACGAGCGCCGCGGTGGCTGCGAGCGTTAATGCTGTCCGTCTGTGCATGCTCAATTCTCCGAAGAGGCGGGTTGCGCCGCCGTTATGATTTGTGTGGTCAGGTCAGCGGCTGGTGGTGCCCCAGATGCCCAGCCTTGGACCGCCGCCGAGCGCGGACTTCGGGAGCTCGATGACGATCGCGAGCGCGTTCGCCTTCGCGACGCTGAGGAACTCAACGCCCGGGTTGCGGAAGCCGCTGGCGGTCGGAGTCTCGGGCAGCTTCGACAGGTCACCGGTGACCGGCTTGCGGTCGGGGATGATGCGGAAGAACTGCTCGAGGTCGATGAAGAACGGGTCGTCGCGCAGTCCCGCGAACACCCTGACGGTGTTACCGGTGCCGCCAGTGAAGCCGGCGGCATTGTTGGTGGTTCCGATCATGACCGGAACATTGCGGAGCGGCACAGTCGCACTGCCGGTGAGCGGCGGCGTCGCGGGCGAGCCGTCGGGTGCCATCATACCGACCGGGGCCGCAGGACCGCGCACGAAGACCGCCTGACCGGTCTGTCCGTTAACGGTGGTGTCCTTGCCGAACGTCAGCTGAATGACCTGATCCTCGACCCGGTCGCCGTTGTTGTCGATCTTGAACTGATAGAGAATGGCGGGGTCGAAACGCGCGCTCGTGCTCCCTGCGCCGGGCAGGATCGGCGACGAGATCGTCATGGCGAGAACAATGTTATCCGCGCTGCTCAGGCCCGCCGGGAACGCGAAGACATCATTGATGTCCGATCGCGGGCTGAGCTCTACTTCGGGTGTGTCCTGATGGTCCGATGCGATCATCGTTCCGACGCCGATGGCCACGCTCGCCATCACCACAGCGCCGATCGCTGTCGCCTGCCGCTTTTTCTTGCTCCACCTCGTCATACCGCCTCGCTTGGAAGATAGAAAACCCGCTAGCTCGTTGGCGGAGGGTACCCGCATTCGAGCGGTGCCATGCTGCCTGTCTGCTCATCAAAGCTTGAGCAGAAGATCATCATAATCGTGCTCTGTGCATTTATTGTGCTACACAGCTTCCGATGGCGGTCGTTGCGCGGGGGACAGCGGACGCGGCCTTGGAGCGCCGGTGAGAGCCAATACTGCGAGCGACTATCATTACTCACCCGGTCGATCGACGAGTCTGCCGGACCCGGTAGCATTCCAGCGATTGGTCGCCTTTGCGACGTCTCCGTTCGCCATCGATGAAGCCGCAGTCGCTCCCGTTCGCGACCACCGACGAACGCACCCGGCGCGGCATCCGCGCCGCGCGCGTCGGCCTGATCGTCAACATCGCATTGGTGCTGGGCAAGCTGACTGCGGGAATCGTCGGCAACGCCTATGTCCTGATCGCCGACGCGGTCGAGTCATCCGCGGACATCTTTGGCGGCATCATCGTCTGGCGGGGGCTTGCGATTGCCGCTCTACCCGCGGACGAGGATCATCCCTTCGGCCACGGAAAGGCAGAGCCTCTGGCCGCAGCGGTTGTTTCGCTGCTGTTGCTGCTGGCGGCCGTCGGCATAACCGCTGCCGCGATCCGCGAAATTCAGACGCCGCATTCGCTGCCGGCGCCATTCACACTCGCCGTTGCGGCGGCGGTAATCGCGATCAAAGGCGTCCTCGCGGTTCGCGTTGCGAAGGTCGGTGATGAAGTAGGCAGCACCGCCGTGAAGGCGGACGCGTGGCATCACGCCGCTGATGCGATCACCTCGGTCGCGGCCTTCATCGGGATCGGCATCGCACTGGCCGGCGCGCGATGGCGCGGGGGGAGCGGATGGGAATCCGCCGACGATTGGGCGGCCCTGGTCGCAGCGGCGATGATCGCGATCAATGCGGTGCTGATGATGCGGCCGGCGCTGCACGCATTGATGGACCGGGCGCCGACGAGCGGGGTGACCACTCGGATCGCGGCTGCCGCGCGCGCCGTGCCGGGAGTGATCGCGATCGAGTATCTGCGCGTCCGCGCATCGGGCCTCGAGTTCCTGGTCGACGTGCATGTGCAGGCGCGACATGACCTCTCGCTCCGCGATGCACACGACTTGAGCGGCGCCGTCAAGGCGGCGATCCGTTCCGCGGTACCGGCAGCGAGTACGGTGCTGATCCACATGGAACCGTTCGAGACACCGTCGCCGGAGTGATGCCCGGCGCCTAACGCTACCCGGGAAAAACTCGTTGGGGCGAGCAACGGCATTCGCGGGGTGAACACATCCTGTCGCATAGGGGGCGCGTCGAATGGGGTGTCGTCACCATCAACCGCGACGACACCGTCGCGGCAGATACCAACACTCCACGCCAAGGATCCCGATCATGCCGCACGCCCACATCCGCACTGTTACACGTGCCACACGCGCACTACCCGTTCTGATCGCCGCGCTCGCCGCCGCCTGTTCCGATGCAACGACAGCGCCGGCGACGGAAAACGTGACGATCTCGATGGCGACTGCAACTGCCACCGCAGCAACCGCGGGCGCGACGCTGGCGCCGCCGATCACCGGGAACGGACACACACTGACGCTCGCCGGTCTCGCCCTGACAATCGGCGACCTGCGGCTCGAACGCTCGGGACATGCCGGTGCGGACGATCACAGGGTCGGCGACGACGACCTGCTGTTCGCGAGTGGGCTGACGACCGTCACCCTGCCGGTCGATGGCGGGATCGTCACCCTGTCGGCGCGCGACGTCGCTGTCGGGACGTACGCGCAGGTCGAGGCCGAACTGGTGTCGCTTCGCGTGAGCGGGAGCTACGACAACACGGCGTTCGACGCGACCGTCGAGCTCTCGCACGACCTGGAGCTCGCGCTGAATCCACCGCTGACGACGACGGGCGGGGGTGCGCAGAACGTCACGGTGACGATCGACTTCTCGTCGTGCTTCACGGACGCGTCGGGGACACC
>JANMAM010000005.1:0-3184 GCA_031359795.1 Gemmatimonadaceae bacterium | reverse complement strand
GGAACGTTGGTGATGTCCACGCCATCGAGGGTGATCGTGCCCGCGTCGGGCGTGTCGTGGCCCGCGACCATGCGGAGCGTCGTCGTCTTTCCCGACCCCGACGCACCGATGAGCGCGAGCAGCTCGCCGGCCTGCACCTCGAGCGTGACGTCGTCGACGGCACGCGTCGAGCCGAAGACGCGCGTGAGGCCGTTGAGGGCGAGACTTCCGGCGCTCACTTGCGACCGCCGTGGTTGCGGATATTCGAGTCCCAGTAGCCCATCCACTCGTCGAGGTGGGCGGCGAGCAGGGCGCGATCCATCGGCATCGGCTTGATCTGCGCGATTGCGCGAGCGATCTCCGGTGGCAGCGAGTCGCGAGGGATGTCCTTGCGCGCCGGAATGCGCACGAACTTCCGCGCGGCTTCGATCATCGCTCGCTTCGAGGTGACGAACTCGTAGTAGAGCTTTGCTTCGGCTTCGTGCCTGGTGCCGCGCACGATCGCGATGCCGTCGACAAGCAATGGCGTTCCACTTTTCGGGATGACATAACTTACCGGCATGCCGACGCGCTGCTTGAGCAGGACGATGTCGGGCATGTTGTAGAGCGTGATCGCGCCTTCCTGCCGTCCGATCTTCTGGTAGAGAATGGTCGGGTCGGCGGCGTACTCCTTCGTGTTCGCGTCGAGCCGGCGCAGCCACTCGAAGCCAGCGTCAGTTTTGCCGGTCTCGCGAATCGAACGAAGGATCTGCGAGCCGAAGATTGCGCGCATCGTGCCTGACGCGACGGGATTCCTGATCACGACCTTGCCCTTCCACTTCGGATCGAGCACGTCGTCCCAATCGCGGGGGACGCTCGCCGAATCGACCGTCAATGTGTTGTACGCGATCACCTCTGGTGTGAGGTACGTGCCAAACCAGCGCCCCTCCGGATCGCGCGCCGCGCTGTCGACCGCGCTGCTCCACGTCGGCGTGTAGGCGACGAGCAGGCTTTCACGCGCGGCACGGTCGAAGATCTCGCCAGGCGCACCGAACCAGACGTCGGCCTGCGGGTTCACCTGCTCCGCGCGCAACCGGTCGAGTACTTCCTGCGAGCCCATGTCCATCCACTGCACGTCGACCATCGGGTTCGCTTTCTCGAACTCCGTCTCGTACGCGGCGAGCAGATCCTTCCCGTGCGGCGAGTAGACGGTGAGCACCGTCCGCCCATCGCCACCGCAGGCGGCGATGGAAAGGAGGATAGTCGCGATGGCGAGTCCGGTATGGCGACGGATCATTTAGTAACTAGGGATAATATTTCCGGCCGCCGCGTGGAGAAGAGGGGCCAGGGACCGGGGGCCAGGCGCGGCGGAACTGCAGTTGCCGGCCCCTGGCCCCTGGCCCCTTGACGGTCAGTCACTCACGCCGAGCGCGATGGAACTGGCCGCCGTTTCGACGGCTGCGGTGCGGCCAGCGCTTCGGCGATGATCCGCGCCTGCTCGGCCTTGTGCGCGGCCTCGAAGCCCTCGGCGGGACTGGCCCGCTCAGGGCGACCAACGTAGCGCATCTCCTGCACGTTTCCCACGAGGGCGCGCAGTCGCGGCGCGACATAGGTCCACGCGCCCATGTTCTTCGGTTCTTCCTGCGCCCAGACCACGTCCTCGACCGCGGGATAGAGGTCGACGACGCGGCCGATCTCCTCGTGCGGCCACGGATAGAGCTCGTCGACGCGAATGATCGCGACGGCGTTGTCCTTTCGCGCCGCGGCGAGATCGTAGTACATCTTCGCGGTGCAGAAGACGAGGCGGCGAACCTGCTCGCGCTGCTGAGCGGCCTGGTGGTCGTCGATCACCGGCCTGAACGCGCCGCTCGCGAGATCGTCGGCCTTGGCCGCGGCTTCAGGCATTCGCAGCAGCGACTTGGGCTGCATCAGCACGAGCGGGCGACGCGGGGTCAGGCGGGCCTGGCGGCGGAGGATGTGGAAGTACTGCGCCGGCGTCGATGGATACGCGACGATCATGTTCCCCTCGGCGCACGCCTGCAGGAAGCGCTCGAGACGCGCACTCGAGTGTTCGGGGCCGCCTCCCTCGTAGCCGTGTGGCAGCAGGAGCACGAGTCCCGATTCCTGCCCCCACTTGGCTCGATCGGCGAACACGAACTGGTCCATGATCGGCTGGGCGACGTTGACGAAGTCGCCGTACTGCGCTTCCCAGAGCACGAGCGTGTCCGCCGCGGCGGTGCTGAAGCCGTACTCGAAGCCCATCACTGCCGTCTCGGCGAGCGGGCTGTTGTAGACCTCAAAGGTCCCCTTCGCGTCGGGGAGGTGCTCGAGCGGGGTGAAGGTCGTTCCCGTCTCGATGTCGTGGAGCACTGCCTGACGGTGGGAGAACGTTCCGCGCTCGGCGTCCTGCCCGGTGATGCGTACCGACGTCCCGTCGGCGAGCAGCGAGGCGAAGGCGAGCGCCTCGGCGTGTCCCCAGTCGATGCCGGCGGCGCCGCCTAACGCTTCGCGGCGCCGCCCGAGCGTCTTGGCGACGTTGCGGTGCGGCTGCACGCCGGCCGGCCAGGCGAGCAGCGCCTCGTTGAGCGCGGTCAGCCGTGGCAGCGCCACACCCGTGTCGCCAGCCCCGTCAGGCGGCGCCGCGGCTGCTCCCTTGCCCGGATCGCTCTCGGCCTTCGCGCCGCCGGCGCGCATGTCGTCGAGCGCCTTGCCAAGCTTCGCCGCGAACTCCTTGTCGGCGCTCTCGACGTCGGCATCGCTGACCACGCCTTCGCTCACGAGCCGGGTGCCCCACACCTGGCGCGGGGTGGGGTGCGCCTTGACCCGCTTGTAGAGCTCGGGCTGGGTGAACGACGGCTCGTCGGTCTCGTTTTGGCCGTGGCGGCGATAGCCGACGAGATCGATGAGGATGTCCTTTCCGAATCGCTCGCGATAGGCCATCGCCATCGACGCCGCCGCGGTGCAGGCGTCGATGTAGTCGCCGTTGACGTGCAGGACCGGAATCTCGAAGCCCTTGGCAAGGTCGCTCGCGTAATGCGTCGATCGCGCGTCGATCGGGTCGGTCGTGAAGCCAACCTGGTTGTTGGTGATGATGTGCAGCGTGCCGCCGACCGTGTAGCCGCGCAGCCGCGACATGTTCAGCGACTCGGCGACGACGCCCTCGCCGGCGAAGGCGGAATCGCCGTGTACGAGCACGGGAAGCACCGATGCGCCGCGCTGCTCGGCG
>JANMAM010000228.1:0-5813 GCA_031359795.1 Gemmatimonadaceae bacterium | reverse complement strand
TCGACAAGACGCTTCCGCTGCGCTCCATGCTCATCGGGGCCGAAGCGTTTGCCCGTCAGCCGCTCGCGCCCGGGGCAGCCGTCGAGTGGAACAGCGGCTTTGGGATCCGCTACCAGCTCTCGCCCACCTTCGCGATTGACGGCGGCGCCGGCGCGCGACTCACCGGCGATGACCGCGGCTGGTACGTCACATTCGGCACCGCCTACGCCTTTGGCATTCGCTCACTGATTCCGGTTCGCGCCGGGCGCTAGTGCGCCGGACGCAGAATCCTCGAGGACATATGACACGCACCTTCTCGTCCCACCCTCGCGCCCGCAGCGGCATGATGGCCGCGATCGTGGCACTGGCAACGTTAGGCACTCCCGCCGCCGCCACCGCTCAGTGGTCGACGGTCTCGGAGCAGTTCTATCTGCCCGGTGCCTTCAACTGGCAGTTCCGGCGCAACTATCCGGCGGCGGATCGGCTCTTCAATGCCTTCGACTACGGCCACGCGATTCTCTACGAGCGGTTGTACACCGATCCGGGCGCACCAGTCTCCGCGCTCGAAGACAAGGAGTACAACTTCATCACGCGGAAGCTGCTCGTGAATCCGCCGCGCGTTCCGCTCGAAGAGGCCGCAATCGAAGTCGCCTACGCGAAGCTCGCCCCCGAAGCAAAGGTGATGTTCGACTGGGCGCATCTTCTCCACCGCCAGATCTACGACGTCTGGGCGGACGAGCGGCTATCTCTCGCGGAGAAGGACGCCAAAGTTGCCGAACTTGTCCGGTACTACAGGTCGCGCCCTGACATTGCCTTCAGCTCCCAGCCGAAGAACATGGAGCTGATGGAAGGCCAGTTCTACTCCACCGAATTCCGCAACCGGTATCCGAAGTTCAATGGATTGATCTGGGCGTATCACTGGCTGCAGGTCGGCCTGTACGAGCCGCTCGTAACTGGAAAGACGCTCGACGAACGCCAGACGGGTGTCATTGCCGCCGTTGCGCGATTCCGGCAGATGATCGAGAACGCGCCATCCAACATGCCGCGCATCATGCCAATGACCGCCGCCATCGCGCCGGCGTTCGCGGCGCGCTATCCGGAGGCGGCGATCATCTTCGACAACCTGCATTCGATGCACGACGTCGTGTCAGACATCCTGGCGTCATCGAAGGTGCCGGAGAACAGGAAACGCGCGGAGATTCTCAAGGCCGCCGCACGATACCGGGACGCGACGTCATTCGTGATGACGCCAAAGGAATGGCTCGAGATGGCGCAGATGATGGGCGTTCAGAACATGGGCGGGCCCGCGGTCGGCTTCCTTGCCGGATTCCCTGCACCGACTGTCGCGCGCGGCGCGGTATCGATCGGGATGGACCACGGCAGCATGGCGGGAATGAGCGGGATGTCGGGTGCGCCGGGTACCGCAGCGGGAACGATGGGAGGGATGAATCACGCGATGCCCGGCGCCGCGGGTGGCGACACGTCTCACGCCATGGCAGGCATGTCCGGGATGGCGGGGATGAACATGGACAGCACCAGCACCGGCATGATGGATATGCACATGCGGCTGCTGGCCGATCCGGTCATCAGGCAGCGCATCGCCGGCGACACCGCGCTCCGGCGCACGATGAACAGCATGATCGAAGCGATGCCGGCCGATCATCAGGCGATGATGCGTCAGATGCTGGACACCCCGGCCGCTTCCGGGACCACAAAGGCAACGCCAGCGAAGAAGACAACCGCACGCAAGCCGGCGACGACGAAAAAACCCGCGACTGCCAAAAAGCCCGAGCCGAAAAAGCCGGTGGATCCAATGCCTGGCATGGACCACAGCAACATGCCCGGAATGGGCAAGCCATAGTGCCAGCGATCGTGACAGTGAACGAAGGCGCCGCCTGCGGCTGAGCGGCGCGGTTCACTCACCAATCATGCAGATGCGCAAGTTCCTCTTTCGCCGCCCCGGCATATTCGCTCGTGCTGTCGCGTTCGCGTTGCTCGCCTTCGCGACGCCGAGTCTGGCGGACGCGCACGCGATGCTAAAGCGCTCGCTGCCTGCGAGCGGTGCCCATCTCGCGACGGTACCGCGCGAAATCCGACTCGATTTCACCGAGGACATCGAGCTCAGCGTCTCGCGCGTCGAGCTTCGCGGACCAGATGGTACCGTGATCAGCCTCGCCCCTCTGGCCGTGGCGAGCGACTCGCGCCGATCCATTATCGCGGGCATCCGCGGTGCACTCGGCGCGGGCACGTACACCGTCATCTGGGTGGCCGCTGGCACAGACGGCCATCCGCGTCGCGGACGCTTCATCTTCACCATCGCGCCCGGAGCCACTCGCGGCGCCGCGAGCGAAGGCGAAGCCGGCGCGAGTTCGACTGCACCTGGTCAGGCCGATCCGCCGGCGTCGCACCATAACGCGGTCTCGATGCCGGAAGGCGAGGGGTTCGGTGCCGGCTCGCCAGCGTACATCGCGATTCGCTGGCTGCTCTTCACTGGCCTGCTGATCGTCATTGGCGCCGTCGCATTCCGGTACGCTGTCCTCGGCGTTCTCGCTCGGCGCGAGCAGCGTCAGGAGGGAAGGAAGGCCCACGCTGAATCGAGCATGCTCGGCGCGGCGCTCGATCGCTCGGCGTCTCTCGGGTTGTGGGCCACGGGCATCGTGGCCCTTGCCGTTGTACTTCGCCTGATCGCCCAGTCCTACGCGATGCACGGGCCGGAGAATGTGTGGAATCCCGTCTTCGTGGCGACGATGGTCGCGCGAACGGTGTGGGGATGGGGTTGGCTGCTACAAGGGGCGGGCGTCGTTGTTGCCGCGGTCGGATTCATGATTGCGCGGCGTGGCTCGCGGTCGGGCTGGCCGATCGCGACGTTAGGCGCGCTGATGCTGGCACTCACTCCCGCGCTCTCCGGCCATGCCGCGTCGGCACCGAGACTCACGGTTCTCGCGGTGCTCGCTGATTGGCTGCACGTCGTTGGTGCCGGGGGCTGGCTCGGAAGCCTGCTGATGCTGCTCGCGGTCGGAATCCCCGTCGCATTGCGTCTCGACGACGCGGCCCGAGGCCCCGCCGTCGCCGACCTGGTGAATGCGTTCTCTCCGACGGCGCTGGTGTTCGCCGGACTCGCAGCATCGACCGGTGTATTCTCGGCCTGGCTGCACCTGGGAACAATACCGGCGCTCTGGCAGACGACCTATGGACAAACGCTGCTCGTGAAGCTGGGCATCCTCTCCGTCGTCGTGGCCACCGGTGCGTACAATTGGCTCCGCGTGAAGCCGGCGCTCGGCAACGTCGAAGGAGCGGTGCGGATCCGTCGCTCGGCGACCATCGAGCTGGCAGTGGGCGTCCTTGTCCTCGTCGTGACCGCGGTGCTGGTTGCGACCCCCACAGCGATGGACGAGGCCGCGATGAGCTCGACCGCCGCGGAGATGCCGCTCAGCAGCAGTCCTCACAGGCTGGCTCACCGCGGACTCCCTCCAGTCCTTCCTTCGCGATGATCGGAACCATCGCAAGCGCCGCGACGGGATCGGCCCACCACCAGCCGAGCGCGGCATTCAACCCGACGCCGGCGAGCGCGATGACTGAGAGGTATGCGCAGAGCGAGGTCTGCGCGGCGTCGGCCTCCAACGCCCTGCTCGACAGCCCGCGCGCGACGCGCCGCTTCGCGCGCGCGAGCACCGGCATCACGATCGCGGACAGCACAAGCAGCGCGATGCCAACCATGCTCGCCTCGGGACGCTCCCGAAGCCAGAGCGCCTTTCCCGCGTCGAGCAGCACGTAGGCGCCGAGCGCAAGAAACGACCAACCGATGATCCGCACCGTAATTCGCTCGACGCGCACGCGGCGCGGGATGTCGAGATCGGCATGCAGGCGCCACTGCGCGGCGCCGCTCGCGGTGACTTCGATCAGGCTGTCGATTCCAAAGCCCAATAACGCGACGCTGCCGGCCATCCATCCCGCGATCAGCGCAACGGTTGCCTCGACGACGTTGTAGCTGATCGTGAGATAGTTCAGCCTCAGCCCGCGGCGGACGAGCGGGCCGCGGTCAACCGTCGCGGATTCGATGCTACGAGCTCTGCGACGCCGCGCGCACCGTCGCCTTCGGAGGCGGCGCTGGCGGAGCCAGCGGTGGAACTGCTGGTGCCCGCCGAGGCGGCGCCGTTCGCGTCGCGCGCTGATCGACGACCACTCGGCGCATCGAGATCCCGGAGCGCGAGTAGCCGTACCCGATGGCCTGCCCGATCGCGGCGAGCATCTGCTGCACTTCGGCCCCGTCGTTCCACTCCTTGTACGACGCCATGTCGTCGAACTCGAAGCGGATCAGGATCCCGTTGCCCGCCGAGGTCCCCAGATCGAGCCCGGCGAAGTGGTCGTCGGCTTCCATCTCGTTGAGAAGCGGCTCGGGCACCGCGTCCATCCATTCGTTCGGCGCGCGTCGCGTGACGAGCGTGGCCGAGATCTCGTAGCTGACAATGGTCCGCGACTGGGTAGTCGCGGATGGCGGTGGCCAGGCGCTCTGCGCGCGCGCCATCGAGATCGGCGCGACGCACACGAGCGCGAGGCGTGAAACAAGTTTGATGACTCGCATGAACTCAATCTGGAGCATGGAGCGCGCCGCAATCAGAGGCCCGCGTCAGGGCATCGCCGAATTGCTGACGAAAGCCAGCCGTTTTCCATCTGGCGACCACGACGGAACGTTGATCGTTCCCTGCCCCCCGTAGACGTACGCAATCACTCGCGCCGGCCCGCCGCCGACCGGCATCAGGCGGAGCAGCACGTGCTTGTAGAACGGGTGATCGTCTGCCGGAACGTCAGGCGGGAAGGAGAGAAATACCATCGATCGGCCGTCCGGCGAGATGTGCGGGAACCAGTTGTTCCAGCTGTCGTCGGTTATCTGCTCCTGCGCGCTCCCGTCGGGCCGCATCCGCCAGATCTGCATCCGTCCACTGCGCGACGAATTGAAGTAGATCCACGCCCCGTCGGGGGTGTACTCCGGCCCGTCGTCCAGCCCCGGCGCCGACGTTAGGCGGATCTCGTTTCCGCCGTTGACGGCGATCCGGTAGATGTCGAACACCCCGTTCCGCTGGCCGGTGTAAACCAGCCAACGGCCGTCCGGTGACCAGCCGTGCAGGTAGGACGGACCTTTCGAGGTCACCCGCTTCGGCGTGCCGCCTTTCACCGGAACCGTGTAGATGATCGACGCGCCGCTGTCCTCGACCGCGTGATGGCTGATCCCGGTCGTCCTGCCGTCGAACGACAGCACGTGATCGTTGTTGTTTCGCGTCGCGAATCCGGTGTTGATCGCCTTGGGCGCGCGTTTGGCGAGATCGAAGCGAATGAGCTTCCCTTCCTGCGCGTAGATCAGTGCCTTTCCGTCATGCGTCCAGTTGGGCGCCTGGAACGATCCCGGATACTGGTGCACGATCGTCGCGTTTCCGCTCGCGACGTCGAGAATCTCGAGTTGGCTGCCGAGGTACTGCTGATAGGCGACCAGATCCTTCGCTGCTGGCTTCGTGATGCGGACGTTGCTGAAGACAGCGCGCTCCACCGCGCGCTCGTCGTGCGCGCAGACGAAGAGGCCGACGTACACTGTGTCAGGAAGCGTCACGCTCGTCAGCTGCTGCGTGACGAGCGTGTCTCCAAACCGCGCGATCGACATGATGTACGCGCCATCGCGCCGCTCGAGCTGGATGACCGCGTCAGCGTCAGGCAGGCTGTCGCTCGACTTCTCCTCCTCGGTCGCCCCGCCCGCGGTGCTGCGAAATTGCAGCGACGCCAGTCCACTCCCGTGCAGGGCCGCCGTGACGTGCGGGGCGTCCGACTCGAGTGTCGGACGAATC
>JANMAM010000217.1:0-6427 GCA_031359795.1 Gemmatimonadaceae bacterium | reverse complement strand
TCGCCGACACCAGCGACGGGCGCGGGAAGTAGTCACCGAGCGTGCGGCCATTGATGTCCCACTTTCCCGAGCCGGGCTTGAGGTACACACGGGCCCGCGCTTCCTTGCGGCGCCCAATGCTGTGGATCGTCTCGCTTTCCGCCATTTACTTCATCTCGCCTTTCTTGAGGTTCAACGTCTTCGGCATCTGCGCCGTGTGCGGGTGGTCAGCACCAGCGTACACGCGCAACTTGAGCCGAAGCTTCTGGCGGCCGAGCGCGTTCTTCGGGAGCATCCCGTAGACTGCCTTCTCGATCACGCGCTCGGGATGCTTCTCGATCATCGTGGCGAACGGGGTAAAGAGCTCGTGCCCCATGTAGCCGGTGTGACGGAAGTACTCCTTCTGGTCGCGCTTCTTGCCCGTGACCGCGACCTTCGCCGCGTTGATCACGATGACGTTGTCCCCGGTGTCCATGTGCGGGGTGAACGTCGGCTTGTGCTTGCCGCGAATGATCTTCGCGATCTGTGACGCCAGGCGCCCAAGCACCATGTTTTCGGCATCGACGACGTACCAGTCGTGAACGATGTCGCTCGGCGTCGCGGTGAAAGTCTTCATGACAGGGTCCAGAGAAATCGGCTGGGGCCCTCAACGCACGTGCCGGCGCGGCGAAGACCCCATGAGTTTTTTGACAGACAAGTAAGCTACGAAAGGAGTTAGCCATTGTCAACGGACTGGGGCTTGCGCGCTTACACGAGCCGCGCGACCGTTCCCCCATGTCTGCCTCGCTCTCAGCTCGACCGTTCTTGACCCGGCGCGCCGGCCTGAGTGCCGCTCGCGGCGTCGCCCTGGCCAGCATCGTGGCCGCCTGCGCCTCGCGACAGCCGACGGGGTTGACCGAGATCTGTTCAGGGGCGCCCGCCACGGCAACCGTCGACGCGACCATCGACAGTGTCCGCCCACCCGCTGGCGCCGCGCTCGCCGCCGCCAGGGGTCAGCACTTCACGATGCGGTTCGCCTTCTCGGGCGCGAGCGGAGCGACCGCTCGCTCGGGGAGCAGCGACGCTCAGGCGGCGGGCAGCTGCGACGGCCGGAGTGGCACCGCGACCGTCGATGCCACACTCCCCGAGCCCCTGCGCAACGCCGCCTCGCCGTCGCGACAGGCGAGCTGGCGCATCGAGGGCGGGACCGTGATGCTGGACCTCAACCCGGGAACCCGCGACAACAACATCTTCGTTGCGCTCCCGCTCAGCGGCGGCCAGGGGCACTGGGGCCTGAGCACCTTTGCCGGCGAGGTGGCGGGAGGCGCGACCCGGCTCGTGCCGTGACCGTTAGGCAGCGGCGCGACTGCCGGGGCTGGGTTGCGAAGCGCCTGGCCGCTCGAGGGCGGCCGCTGCCTCGCCCGCTATTCGATCTCGACCAGCAGCGCGCCCTTCTCCACCGCCTGCCCGAGCACGGCGTGGATCGCCCTCACTCGCCCCGGCGCGACGGACCGTAGTTCGTTTTCCATCTTCATCGCCTCGATGACGACGAGTCCCTGCCCGGCGGCCACCTGGTCCCCAACCGCCACATTCACCCGGATCACCAGCCCGGGCATCGGCGCCTTGACCGGTGCGGGACCGGCGGGCCCTGCCGTCGCGCTCGAGAGCTCGCGGATCGCGTGCGTGCGCTCGTCGAGCGCCTCGACGTCGTAGCGGAATCCGTCGAGCCAGAGCGTGTACCGCCCGCGGGTGTCGCCTCGCCTGACGACGGCGCGGTGCACCGCGTCGCCAATCGTGATCAACCGGACGGGCGTCCCCTCGAGCTCGGCGAGTCGCGCCGGGCCGTCGGACGCGTCGAGCCGGGCGCCGTCCGCGTCCACGGCGACTTCGATCCGCTCCCCGTTGACCGTGACGACGTATTTCACGCCGCCTCCGGGACGAGCTCGCACACAGTCTCCACGTGCGCCGTCTGCGGAAACATGTCGAATGCGATCGCGCGCAAGACGCGGTACCGTGGCATCCGCATGAGATCGCGCGCGAGCGTCGCCGGGTCGCAGCTCACGTAGATGATCGCCCGCGGCGGCGCGGCGGCGCGCTGCAGGGTTTCGGCGACCCGCGCGTCGACTCCGCTCCGTGGGGGGTTGATCACCACCACGTCGGCCGGCAGCGACGCTCCAAGGTGGTCCTCGACCCGACCCCGGACAGACTGCGAGGGTGCATGCAGTCGCGTCGCCGCGAACTCGGCCGCGTCGCGATCGAGCTCGATCGCGGTGACGCGCGCGCCATCGGCGGCGAAACGCACCGCGGTGTCGCCAGTGCCGGAGTATGCGTCGACGACAGTTGCCGGTTGGTACGACGCGACACGCGCCACGACGTGATCGTGCAGCGCCTCTCCGACCGCGACATTGACCTGCGCGAAGCTCGCACCGGTGGTCGCACGATCGTCGCGCCGCGCCACGAGCTGTGGTCGCGATTCGTCGGCCGCCCACCAGACCGCGCGGAGCCCCGGGACCGCGTCGAGCAGCGCGGCGCCCTCTCGCCAGTGCCGGCCACCCTCGAGCACGAACGACGCGCCCTCGTCGAGCAGGCGGACCGCGCCGCGCAGCCTCGGAACGCGCGGAAGCAGGTGCGACGCGCCGAGAATATCCCGCCAGATCGCGACGACTCGTTCGTCGGTGATCAGGCAGTCGCCTAACGCGAAGACCGAGTCGGGCGCATCGTACGTATGAAGGCCGGCAATCCAGCCCGTGACGCGCGTCCAGCGCATCGCGAGCGTCAGCTTGCGCCGGTAGCGCCACGGCATCGCGCTCGGCCGCACGTCGTCGAGCGAGACGTTGCGCTTTCCGATACGCGCGAGCGTCTCAACGACAATTCGTCCCTTCGCGGCGAGCTGCTCGTCGTAACCGAGATGCTGGATCTGGCAGCCACCGCAGCGATCGCGCGTGAAATGCGCGCAGGGCGGGTCCACCCGCGCCGGCGACGCGCGGAGAAGTTCGACGATCTCCCCGCGCGCGAAGCGACCCTGTGCGGTCAGCCGCAGTCGAGCAATGTCGCCCGGCGCCGCGCGAGGCACGAACACGACGCGGCCGTCGCTCCGGCCGACCCCATCGCCGCCAGCCGCGATCGAGTCAATCTGCACGTCGGCCATCTCGACCGACATCAGCGCAGCGCCTCGCGGCGCGCCAGCTCCAGCCAGCGCGGCGACTGCGCGTTCGTTGTCGTCGCCGCGGTCCCGTCCGCCGTACCGTTAGGCGGGCCGCTCCCTGCTGCTCCGCCGACCGACCGGCCGCGCCGCTCGGCATCCGCAAGCAACGCCGCCGCGAGCGCCGCGACGCGAGTGCCGCCAGCTGTTGGCGCGACGCCGATCAGCGAGGGCAGCCGCCGCTCCAGCCACTGGATCTCGATCTCGCCGCGCCGGAACTCCGCGTCTTCCATCACGCGGAGATGAAAGTCGCGCGAGCTGTCGATCCCGTCGATCGTCAGCTCGAGCAGCGCGCGGTGCATGCGCGCGATCGCCGCGTCGCGCGTCTCGGCCCAGACGATGAGCTTTGCCAGCATCGGGTCATAGAACAGGCTGACAACGCTTCCCGTTTCGACACCGCCGTCCCACCGCACTCCGGGACCACCCGGGACGTGCAGGTAGTTGATCCGCCCGGTCGAGGGGAGAAAGCCGTTCGCCGGGTCTTCGCTCGTGATCCGGCACTCGATCGCCCATCCCCGGGGGGTGATGTCATCCTGCGCGAAGGGAAGCCGCTCACCGCTCGCGATCCGGAGTTGCCACTGCACGATGTCGATTCCGGTGACGAGCTCGGTGACCGGATGCTCCACCTGGACGCGGGTGTTCATCTCGAGAAAGTAGAACTGCCCATCCTTGTCGAGCAGAAACTCGCAGGTGCCGGCGTTGACGTACCCGGCCGCCTTCGCGAACCGCACCGCCGCCTCGCCCATCGTTCGGCGCAGTGCCGTCGATACGGCCACGCTCGGCGCCTCCTCGATCATTTTCTGGTGACGGCGCTGCACCGAGCATTCGCGCTCGCCTAACGACAGCATGTTCCCGTGCGTGTCACCGAGCACCTGGATCTCGACGTGCCGCGGCCCCTCGACGTATTTCTCGACGTACACGGCATCGTCGCCGAACGAGCTTTTCGCCTCGCGGCGAGCGGCGTCGAGCGAGGGCCCGAGCTGCGACTGTTCGCGGACGACGCGCATCCCCTTTCCCCCGCCGCCGGCCGCCGCCTTGAGCAGCACGGGAAAACCGAACCGCTTCGCGACCTCAGTGGCTTCCGCCACATCGCGCAGGGCCTCGGTCGTTCCGGGGACGACTGGCACTTTCGCGGCGATCGCGAGCTGTCGGGCCGCGGTCTTGCTTCCGGTCGCGGCGATCGCCTCGGCCGGTGGGCCGACGAACGCGAGCCCCGCGTCGCGGACCGCTCGCGCGAACCACTCCCGTTCCGACAGAAAACCGTAGCCGGGGTGAATCGCCTCGGCACCGGTACGCCTCGCTGCGTCGATGATCCGTTCGCCTTTGAGGTAGCTCTCGCTCGACGGCGCGGGACCGATCAGCACCGCCTCGTCGGCCTCGCGAACGTGGGGCGCACCGGCATCCGCGTCGCTGTAGACCGCGACCGTTTTCACGCCGAGTTCCTGGCAGGCGCGGATGACGCGAAGCGCGATCTCGCCGCGATTGGCGATGAGGACTTTCGAGAACATCTACAGCGGAATGTTGCCGTGCTTCTTCGGCGGATTGCGATCGCGCTTCGTGCGGAGCGTTTCCAGCGCCTCGATCAGCCGCGGACGGGTTTCGCGCGGGTCGATGATGTCGTCGACGAAGCCGCGAGCCGCCGCGACGTACGGGTTCGCGAACTTCTCCGTGTACTCGGCTACGCGCTCGTCCATCGCCGACTTCGGATCGCTCGCGTCGTTGATCTCCTTCCGGAAGAGGATCTCGACCGCACCCTTGGGACCCATCACCGCTATCTCGCCCGTCGGCCAGGCGACGTTGTAGTCGCCCCGGATATGCTTGGACGACATGACGTCGTAGGCGCCGCCGTATGCCTTGCGCGTTATGACGGTCAACTTCGGCACCGTCGCTTCGCAGTAGGCGAAAAGCAGCTTCGCGCCGTGCTTGATGATGCCGCCATGTTCCTGCGCGACACCGGGGAGAAATCCGGGCACGTCCTCGAACGTCACGATCGGGATGTTGAACGCATCGCAGAAGCGGATGAATCTCGCCGCTTTCGTCGATGCGTTGATGTCGAGCACTCCGGCAAGCACCGCCGGCTGGTTGGCGACGATCCCGACGCTGAACCCCCCGAGATGCGCGAATCCGCAGAGGATGTTGCCGGCGAAATCCTTGTGGACCTCATACAGCTCGCCGTCGTCCACCACCCGCCGGATCACGTCGTGCATGTCGTACGGCTTGTTCGGATTGTCGGGCACGACGTCGAGCAGTCCCTCATCGCGCCGATCGCGGGGGTCGGTGTTCTTCCCGCGTGGCGGATCATCGACGTTGTTCTGCGGCACATACCGAAATAGCTCGCGGATCGCCTGCAGGCACGCCAGCTCGGAATCATGCGTGAAGTGCGAGACGCCCGACGTCGCACCGTGCGTGTCGGCGCCGCCAAGCTCCTCCATCGTCACGTCTTCGTGCGTCACCGTCTTCACCACGTTCGGCCCGGTGACGAACATGTATGACGTTCCGCGGACCATGTACACGAAGTCGGTGATCGCCGGGGAGTACACCGCACCGCCGGCGCAGGGCCCGAGGATGGCGGAGATCTGGGGCACCACTCCGGAGGCGAGCGTGTTGCGGAGAAAGATCTCGGCGTACCCGCCTAACGATACGACACCCTCCTGGATCCGCGCCCCCCCCGAATCGTTGAGGCCGATCACCGGTGCCCCGTTGCGGACCGCCAGGTCCATGATCTTCACGATCTTCTCGGCGAACGTCTCCGAGAGGGATCCGCCGAAGACGGTAAAGTCCTGCGAGAACACGTACACCAGCCGGCCGTCGATCCGGCCGTGCCCGGTGACCACGCCGTCCCCGTAGAACTTTTGGGCTTCCAGCCCGAAGTCGGACGAGCGGTGCACGACGAACCGGTCGAGCTCCACGAAGCTCCCCTCGTCGAGCAGGACATCGAGGCGCTCGCGCGCCGACAGCTTGCCCTTGTCGTGTTGCGCCTTGAGGCGCGCCGCTCCGCCGCCGAGCTCGGACTCGGCGCGCCGGCGCTCGAGGAGCTCGAGTTTCTCGCGCATGGACATAGGAAGCAGAAGCTAACGACTGCGGGCGGCCCCACGCCACGATGGCTCCGCGATGGCCGGGCCGTCAGGCGGCCGCTGCGGCGACGCCGGGTATTGCTCTGTCCCGCACCCAGTGCCAAATTCTGCGCCCTGACTTCGCTCCTCAGCGCGAGGTCCCGCGAACTCGTCCGCGCAGTCGCTTGCCGCCACTGCCCCTACCCCACCTCGC
>JANMAM010000181.1:0-30196 GCA_031359795.1 Gemmatimonadaceae bacterium | reverse complement strand
CAGCATCGCAGTTTTCCACGTTCCTCATCCCCCGTCGCGCTCGTCGCCTTAGGCGACGACGCTTCGCCGCATCCCTGGTCATCCATGACGGATCAAGGGACGAGGAACAGCGCAACAGCGATCGCAGGATTTCTAGTCCCTCGTCGTGAAGACGAACGGCACGTAACGAGGGACGAGAGACGAGGGACGAGGAACGCTTACCGCCCCTGACTCCCCTCCCCTCCAATCTGTCCGCTTTTCCCTCCTCCCCGTCGCCGCTCCGCCTGCCAGCGCATGATTCCGCGGGCGATTTCGACGTTGTCGACGGCGATGCGGTACAGCTCTTCGAAGAGCTCCGATTGAGATTCGCCCTGGAGGGTGACGATGATCGGAGCGACGTGGCCGGCGCGGCGCTCGGGATCGGTGCGGCGCTCGACGGAGACGCGCGCGCGATGCACGCCGTCCTCCGCCGGAAGCGATTCGATGGCGACATAGCCGCCGCCGGGCAGGTCCCGCGTGAATAGCACCGCTTCCTCCGCCATCAACTCACCACGAGCCGCGGCATCGCGGGCAAGGCCAATGTGAATGCGAACATGATGCGATTGTGCGCATGATCACAACGCCTGGGGGCGCCGGAAGGTTCAATCGGGGCGCGGCGCGGAGACTGGGCACGGGTCGTCATCGGCTCAGTAGACCGTCGGGGCGCGGCGAAACGAGGGCGGGCCCTCGGATGCGACGCTCGTGGTGAACGTGCCGCTGGCCGTAGCCGACATCGGGATGTAGAAGGTCCCTTCCATCGGCAGAACGCGACGGACCGCGATGAGGCGGTTCCTGAACCAGTTGCGCTTGGCCCACTGGCCGCCGTGCGGCTTGATCAGGTCGAGCTTCACGCGCTTGGCCGAGCTCGAGGCGTGAATGATCGTGTCGCCGCCGACGTAGATCGCGATGTGCTGGGCGCCCTGCCCGCCGGAAAAGAACAGGAGGTCGCCCGGCCGGAGATCACCAGGGAACGGCGCATCACCGACCGCGGCCTGTTCGTGCGCGGTGCGCGGGAGCGCGATGCCGTACCTGGCGAATACGTAGCGGGTGAAACCGGAGCAGTCGAACGCGCGCGGTGTATCGCCGCCCCACACATAGCGGACGCCCATGTAGTCGCGGGCAGCACGCACGATGTCGCGACCGGTGACGGTGCCGCGCACCGCGATCGCCGCCGACTTGTGCTGCGCCTCCGCACTGTGCGGAGCGGCGAGCATGACGAGAGCGAGTGCCAGTGGCGCGCACGGCAGCAGCGCGCGGGTAGCGCGCGAAAAATTCGATGAGCGGCCCATACGAAGAGCAGACGAGCCGCAGAGACGCCCGGTCACCCTTCGCGCGGCGAGTCCATCGCCGGCGCGCGATGTGTCGTGCATCACGCTGATCACGGGGATCGCGTTCGCTGCCGGAAAAAACGAACGGGCTCCGCGTTTTTGCGGAGCCCGTTCGTGTTCGCCGAAATGCGCGACCCACTGCGACGTCGAGTGAGCGGATCAGGCCGGCTTCGTCACGTCCGCGGCCTGCGGGCCCTTCTGTCCCTGAACGATCTCGAACTCGACACGGTCGCCTTCCTGGAGGGACTTGAACCCACCGCCCTGAATGGCGCTGTAGTGAACGAACACGTCCGGACCACCTTCATGGGAGATGAATCCGTAGCCCTTCGCGTCGTTGAACCACTTCACGGTTCCGGTGATGCGTGCCATGTGGCGTACCTCTCGCTGAGCCGGCCTGCCTGATCGCCGCCGGTCGGGGCGCGTCTACAGGTACGGCCTCTTCCCAACGCGATCGCGACGATGCGCCCACCGGGTGTACGGCGGGCGTAACATGCACGATGAGGCGGGGCAAGATTTGTGCACGCCGCCGGTGGCGGAAACGAAGCTGCGCCGGTGTGATTTCATCGATCACACCGGCGCGAGACTCTCGTCAGGCAGCGCCGGCGATATAGCGCGCGATTCGGCCGCACTTGTTGCAGCGCAGCGTAACCTGTGAGCGGGGCAGAGGCGGGACCTGGTCCGGGGATCGCTCGATTGGGCCGGAACACGACGGGCAGCTGAGCGGGGAACCGGTCCGATCGCTGGCGATAAGATGGAGAGCTTGTGCCGGATTGTACGTCGCCGGACGTGGCTTTCTCATGGCTACTCCTGAACGGTACAGAACACGAGGGCAGCGCTTGCCGCGCCCTCGAAAAAGATAACCGGTCTAGTCTCTAACGCAAAGTAGGAAAAAGACTTGCGTCTTCCTGACTTGCAACACTCGATCCTGACGATGCTCGCGGCGGTTCTCGTGACCGCCTGCGGACCTCATGCACATATCCCGCCGCGCGGGTTGCTGCCCATTCCTGGCGTCGCAACTACCGGGGACAGCATCGATCTTCTCGCCCGTGGCCTGGCGCCCGTCTTATACCTGCAGCGAGACGAGAGGTTCCCGCTGTCGCGGGTGGTTGCCGTAGTCAACCCGGCGCGCCCGATCGTCGCGTACCATCTGCTCTGGCGCGACGACGTCCACGGCGCGTGGGTGCCATTTACCATCCCCACCGACGAAGAAGTCGTCTGGGTCGGATACGACCCGGCCACGCACGCGCCAACCGATCTCTGGACCTACTGGCACGGGCGCATTCTGCACACCGACTGGCGGAACAAGGGTGCGCCCGCGTTCGACGTTCAGTGGGGAAAGCATGGGTCGCTGCCGCGCGGCACCGCGCTCGGCGACCTGCCGCCGACGCGATCGATGAATCTCTTCTACGCCTTCACCATTCTCGGCGCTCCGGACATCTGGCTGAGCAACACCATGCGAAAGGGGCCATGGTGCTTCTGCCACGGCTACCGCCGTTACCGAACCTTCGACCGCCCGCTCGAAATCGCGCCGCGACTGGACGCCGTAGTGAGAACGGACGAACCGCACGCAACGTTGAAGGCCGTGTTCGGCGAGAAGTACTCGCACAAGATCGAATGGCCTCCGGTCACCGCGACGAGCGTTGCGGATTCAGCGACGCGCGGGAAGATCACTCCCGAGTAGCAGCCGGCGGACAGCCGCCTGCCGGTGATGGAAGATGCGGTCGAGCTGCCGGCGGACGAGCGGCAGCGCGATATCGCTGAAGGGTGACAGCGGGAGACGGTAGCGCACTTCGTCGTCGATGATCGTTCCGCCGGGCGTCTCGGTGAATCGGTGCGTGTGAACCCAGAGCGCGTAGGGACCGCGCAGCTGGGTGTCGACGAACTCGTGAGGCGGATTCCAGCGAGTGATCTCGGTGCGCCACCGCATCGGAAGCCCGTGAAGCCGGATCGTGTAATCGATCAGCGCACCCTCTCGAATCTCGATCGGCTGCGGGCTGGTGATGCGGAAGCTGAGTTCGGGCGGGGTGATCCGCTCGAGATTTGCGGCGTCGGCAAAGAACGGAAAAACGCGTTCCCGCGGCAACGGGAGAGTGAGCGACGCCCTGAGGATGTGTTCGGCCATGCCGCCGGAACGCCGCTCATCGAGCGGGAGTTCCGATCTCGTCGTCGGGAGGCGCTCAGGGTGGCGCGCTGACAGAACCGCGCATCCAGCGCTCGCGAGCGCGACGCTGCGCCATCGTAGGCGCGGGCAGATCGTCCAGGCGGACGCGAACCCGGTCGTAGCCGGCGATGTGAACAACGAAGCTCCGCTCGACCCCGCGACGCACCCGCACGGTCACACTGTCGCCGATCGCGAGCGCAGCGATCGTCGCGCGGAACCCCGCCTGGCTGGCGACCGGTGCGCCGTTCACCGCGAGCAGGGTATCGCCAGTCGCGAGGCCGGCGTGTCCCCACACCGAGGTCGGGTCGCTGACGGACAGCTTCAGCGCGCCGCCGATCGCACCACCAGCGCTTCCCGCGCCGCCGTACGAGGTGATCGACACCCGAGCGTCTGGCAGCGGCGTGCCGGTGCTGTCGTTCGCCGGGGCGCGCTCGACGATGAGGGACCAGCCTAACGCGCGGGCGAAGTCGGCGAGGGGAAGTGCCTTGCCGCCAGCCACATGGTTGGTGAAGAACGACGCCATGTCGCACCCGCAGACACCTCCCGCCTCACGCCGGACATCCGCATCGCTAAAGCCGCGTGCTCCCGCGTAGCGATCGCGCAGCCGTCGCATCAGCGCGTCCATCCCGCCACTCGATTCGTTCCGCTCGCGAAGCCTTGCGTCCAGGATCTCGCCGACGAGCGCACCCGACAGATAATACGAGAGCGAGTATCCGCGATTCACCGCCGGCGGATCCCACGCCGTGAAGCTCGACCGCTCGGGCGAGAGAAAGGTGCTCGCTGGATTGTTGAGGTAACTCTCGATCGAGGCAGCGAGCGCGTCGCGTGCCTCGACCTCGGTGACCAGGCCGGCGCGGCGCAGGATTGCACTCGCGTAGTAATCGGTCACGCCTTCGCTGAGCCAGAGCGACCGCGTGCGCGTGGCGCGCTGATAGTCGAATGGACCGAGCGCGACGGGCCGGATGCGCTTGACGTTCCAATGGTGGAAGTACTCGTGCGCAGTCACATCGAGGTGCGCGCGCGGATCGCGAGCGAGCGACGCGGCGCTCGTGCCGATCGTCGTCGAGTTCAGATGTTCGAGGCCGCCGCCCGCGCCGTCGATGAAGAGAAAGCTGAAATCGCGATATGGAATCCAGCCGAAGATGCGCTTCGTTTCCGCGACGATCGATCGAATCGGTGCGACAAACCCCGCCGTGTCGAATGTGCCCGCACCCGGGCGGCGCCAATACGCGACGCGATGCGGGACGCTCTCGATGTCGAGTTGCCGGACGACGAGTGACCGGGCGTTACCCATCAACACCGGCGAATCGATGAGGATGTCGTAGCTCGGCGCAACGAACGCCGCCGCATCGGATGTCGGCGTCAGGCCGGTGACGATCTGCCAGTTGCGCGGCACGTCGAAGCGGACCCGCGCCGGTGCGAGCGTCTGGCCGAGCAGGTAGAGATACGTCGCCGGCCCGTCGAGCAATGCGCCCGATTCGCGGAGGAAGGCACGATTGTTCGGCGCGCTATCGCCGACAATCTCATAGCGAACGGTCAGCGTCCCGCCCGATGTCGCGAGCGCTGGCGTTCCCGGCGCGGGCCAGACCGAGCGGCCGGCAAGCGCGCTGTCCGCGACGCGTCGCTCGCCCGTTGACGTGACGACGGCGACGTTCCGCAGCCGCGCCGCAAAGTCGACGAGCCGGTAGGCACCGGGGGCCCAGCGCGGAATCGCGATCCGCATCGATGCCGGACCGCGCGCGACCCGCATGACGACCGACAATCGCGAGCGCGCGGTGTCGACGTGGACATCGTAGGTGATGTCCGGGGTGCTCGCGACTGCGTGGCTCTCGATCGCGTCGGCATAGCCGCCGAGCGGAACCTGTGCGGCGAGTGCACCGGCCGCGATCAGTGACGCGACAGAGACAAAAGCGAGCGTGAGGCGCATGCAGGTGTTGACGTTAGGCAACCGCCCGGGAAGCGGCGAACGGTAGCGGGCAAATCGCCTGGCGAATCGCCTCGCCAGCGAGCTATTCCCAGCCGTGCGGGCGCTGCCAGAGGCGGCGATTGTCGAGCATCCACACCCGCTCGGAGAACTCGCCGCCGTTGGTGAAGTTCGACGCGTCGCCGGCCGATTCGACGAAGCTGTTCGCCTTGGCCGAGGACTCGTCCGCCCAATGGACGATCTCCGCCTCGAGCGTCATCGGACGGACCGGACTTCCGAACTCGAGGCTGCCATGGTGCGAGAGGATCAGGTGCTGCAGCTCGAGCAGCTGCTGCTCCGAGCAGATGGCCGAGCCTAACGCGGTCAGCCGCCGCTCGAGCATCAGTGCGCCGACGACGATGTGGCCGAGCAGGTGGCCGCAGGGCGTGGTCTCGAAGCCTACGGCCGAGACGCGGTACGATTCGACCTTGCCGACGTCGTGGAGGAGCGCACCCGTCATGACGAGGTCGAGGTTCACCGGATTCACCGCGCCGGTGCGCATCGAGTTCGCGATCGTGCGCGCGATGAACGTCACCTCGGTGACGTGCCGGAGCAGGCCGCCGACTTTCGCGTGGTGCCCGCGCGTCGACGCCGGCGCCTTCTCGAACTGCAACCGGAACAGGTCGTCGTCGAAGAACACCGCGAGCACTTTTCGCAGCTTGGCGGAGCTCACCTCGCCGCGCACCTTGTCGATCGAGGACCAGAGGACCGTCAGGTCGTCGTCGACGCGGGGGAGGAAGTCATCGAGGTTGATTGCGGTCTGGGAAACGACGCGAAGCGGACCGGTGAGCTCGAGCTGGCGTGTCGCGCGAGTGCCGGTGACGTAGTTCTTCACCTCGCCGATCGCCTGGACGATCGTGCCCGGCTCGGCGCCTTCCACCCAATGCAGCTTGTCGTTCCAGATCGGCGCGGTCTTGATCTCGCCGTGCCGGTTGCCCAGGGTCAGCAGGGCGAAGGGATCGCCGTCCTTCGTCTTCTTCATGCCGCGCTCGACGACGCGGAGCTCGTGATGGACACGAGCACCGGGGACGAGAGTGGCAACGTTGATGGGGGGCATAGACTCCAACAAAACTGGAAGCGCGGCTTTTCAAAGGCAAGCGTGAAAGCGATGCGCGACAGGCGAAAAGGCGATGAGCGCTTCGCGAAGCAGCGAGAGGCGGGGTGGCGAGATGACTGATGAGGGAGACTGCTCGGCCGATCTATCAGCGATCTATCAGCGATCTATCAGCGATCTATCAGCCACCTTCAGCTGGCGTAAACGATGTCGCCCTCGGCGTCGAGGCCGATCTCCTGCTCGTGGCCACAGACGCCGCAGATCTTCACACCATTCCAGACCGCGCCCATCTCCTTCTGGCCGTCGTTGGCCGGCTTCACGACGAGGCGCTTGTAGGTGTACTCGCCACAATTTTCACAGGCGTGCCCGCGGACGATGCGTTCGGCGCGTTCGCGGGTGATCGGCTCGGCCACGATCACTCCTTTTTCTTCGAATCGTCGGGTGAGCGCAGCGCCGGGAGCGCGGGATTCGGCCGGGCGCTCGCGGCCGGGTCGGGCGCCTGTGGGCCGACCCGCTCGAGGAGCGCGCGCATCCCGCCGAGGGCGCCCATCACCCCGGACGCCTCGGTCGGGAGGAAGATGGTGCTTCCCTTCCCCTGGGTCAGCTGCGGCAGCGCTTCGAGATACTTCAGGCCGAGCATGTACATCGCGACCTGGCCCTCGGGGAGCGCATCCGCGATGCGCTTGATCGCATCGGCTTCGGCGGTCGCCATCGCGACGCGGCCTTCGGCCAGTCCCTGCGCGCGGAGGATCGCTGCTTCCTTCTCGCCCTCCGCCTTGCGGACCTGTGCCTCACGCTGGCCTTCGGACTCGAGGATCGCGGCGCGCTTGCTCGCCTCGGCGCCGGTGACGAGCGCACGGCGCTCGCGTTCGGCGCGCATCTGCAGCTCCATCGACTGCTGGATGTCGCGCGGCGGCTCGATCGACTGCAGCTCGACGCGGGTGACGTCGACGCCCCAGCCGATCGACGCCTCCTCGATCACTTCGCGCATGCGGCGGTTGATGGTGTCGCGGCTGCCTAACGTCTGGTCGAGCTCCATCTCGCCGACGATGTAGCGGAGCGTGGTCCGGGTCAGCGTCTCGAGCGCGTAGGGGAGATTCTGGACCGCGTAGGTCGCCTTCTGCGGATCGGCGACGCGGTAGTAGATGACGGCGTCGATGTCGATCGTGACGTTGTCCTTCGTGATCACCGGCTGGCTCGGGAAGTTGAGCACCTGCTCGCGGAGATCGATGCGGGCGGTCGAGCCGGCACTGATCCGCTTCGCGCCGTTCACGTCGGTACCGAAGTAGCGAACGTCGATGGTGCGCGGCTTCTCGACGAAGGGGATCAGAACGTTGAACCCCGACCTGCCGAGCCGATTGAAGCGGCCGAGCCGTTCGATGACCATGACCTCAGCCTGGCCGATGATCTTGATCGATTTGGTTACGACGAGGAGGGCGATGATCGCCACCACTCCTGGAATCAGCAGATAACCCACAGTTACCCTACTCGAAAGGGACGTGTGATTTTACGCCGCGTGCGAGGCGGCAGCAATCGCCATCGCGCCGCGAGCAGGCCGATGGCTGCACTAACGATGAACGCCGCCGCTCCGAGAGGAGCGGCGGCGTTCGCGAGTCGGCCGGTGAATCGCTGCCAGGCGATCAGCGCGTTCCCCGTGTGGCGACCGCGGCGCGTGCGAGCAAGTCGCGCTGCGAGGAGCCCGTCGAGAGCAGGTCGAGCGCCTTGCGGAGCGGCGCATCGTCCTTGAGCGAGCGGCGCTTGGCGGCGGTGTCACCGAAGGAGACACGAGCGACGCGCTGTTCGAGCTCGCGGTTGATCAACGGCTGGCCGGCTTCGTAGACCTTCCGGTCCACCATGATGCCAGCAGCCGTCATCCGCCTGTAGAGCTCATCGCGCCAGGCCGGCTGCACCGTGAAGTCCTGCTTGACGGTGGGCCGAAGCTCGAGCGCGTAGTCGCCGATCACCGTGAAATAGGCGGCCGACTTTGGCGCGATGAGCTTGGCGAGCGTCTGCTCGGTGGTGTTGAGCGTGTCTTCCTTGACGACGACGTCCGGGGTCACCGCGCCGCCGCCATAGATGGTCCGGCCCGCATCGCTGCGGAAGACGGGACGCGCCTTGCGAGCCGAGTCGGTCTCGAGCGAATCCGGAGTGACTTCGACGAAGCGACCGTCAGGCAGGAGCTTGCGCTCCTTCTGGATGGAGCGGCCACTCGGCGTGAACCATTTCGCGGTGGTCATCTTGAGCGCCCAGCCGCCATCGAGCGGATAGACCGTCTGGACGAGCCCCTTGCCGAATGATGTCTGCCCGACGATCAGTGCGCGGTCGTGGTCCTGCAGTGCGCCAGCGACGATCTCGGCGGCCGACGCCGTGTAATTGTCGGTGAGGAGCACGAGCTGGAGATCCTTGAACCGTGCCGCACCCTTCGCCGCGAAGCTCGCCTGCTGCTCCGGCCCGCGACCGCGCACGCTGCTGATCTGCTGGCCATTGTCGAGGAGCAGGTCGCCGATCTTGATGGCTTGCTCGAGGATGCCGCCCGGGTTGTCGCGAAGATCGACGACGACCGACGTCGCACCCTGCTTCACGAGGTTGCCGAGCGCGGTCTCGAACTCGGCGGCCGCGGTCTCATTGAACTGGAGGAGCGGGAAGTAGCCGGTCTTCTGGTCGAGCATCATCGAGTACTGCACGGCCGGAATGTGGATCTCGGCGCGCGTGAAGTTCACGGCAATCGCTTCGCCAACGCCGGGGCGGGCGAACTTGACCTGCACCTTTGTGCCGGGGGTCCCGAGCAGGGTTTCAGAGACCTGCGCGGTGGTCCAGGCGCGGGTGATAGCGGTGTCGATCTGGATGATGCGATCGCCTTCGCGGATCCCGCCTTTTTCGGCGGGGGTGTTCGGGAAGACGCGGCTGACCGCAACGCCGCCGCCGTCGAGCGGCTGGATGAGCATGCCGACGCCGCCGTAGTGGCCATTGATCTGGCGCGAGAGCGTTTCGCGCTGCTTCGGCGAATAGAGCTCGCTGTACGGGTCGTTCAGCTCCTTGACGAGTCCGCGCGCGGCCTTCTCGTAGAGAGCCGAGGCGTTGAGCGTATCGACGAATCGATCCTGGACGAGTTCGAGCACATCGCCGAGGAGCCGGGCGCCGTCACGCGCTGACTTTTCCTGGACGAGAAATCCGCCCGCGATGAGCGGAACGATGACGAGGCCGGCGATTGCGGCGCGATGTAAACGAGGCATACAGATGAGACTCGACTCGCGAGAGGAAGTAACCACGCTTTACCTATTTACGCGCGTGAACGCGGAACGTTCCCGCGTTCACGCCGGCGCGCTACCGGGCGCGCCCATCCGCGCCTGCTACGGCGCGCGTCTTCCCGCGCTTGCTACTGGGCGCGCCTACCCGCGCTTGCTACTGCGCGCCCTCTTCGGTGCCGCTGGACCAGAGATTCTTCCAGGTGATCTCGCGTCCCTTGCGGAAGCCTTTCTGAGTGAGCTTCACGCCTTCGGGGGAGATGGTCACCATGTATGCGGTTCCGTCCATCTCAATTTCACGCTTGATCGTCTTGTCGAGCTTGGTCGCCATCGGAGCGGCCTCCAGTACGGGTGAGGGAGTGCATGCGGGAAGGATGCAAAGTTCGGGCGACGAGAGCCAGTGGCGAGGCGAACAAAGTCGTGCATCGTGTGTCGTGCGTCGCTGTTTCGAGGATGGGATGCTGTGAAACGTCGGAAATTCGGTGGTTCGAAACAGCCGGTGTTTCGAAGCAGCGATGCAGAGGTGGTTCGAGACTGATGATGGTTCGAAGAAGCGATGCGGAGGTGGTTCGAAACATCCGGTGTTTCGAAACTGTCCTGCCATCATGCATGAGAGGCGCTGCACGACGCAGCGAGAGGCGGGATGGCGAAATCGACGCTGCGCGAAGCAGCGAGAGGCGGCGTGGCGAAAATTCCGCTGCTCGAAACCGCCCTCCCACGCGGCAGCCAGCGCCGCCGTTGCTGTTGCGCGGTGGGAGGGCCGTTTCGAGGTGCGCCTCTCGGGCTGCTTCGCCAACCCGCCGTTCGCTGCTTCGTGCAGCGGGCATCAGTGCCTCCTGGCAGGGTCGTTTCGAATCACCGGATCCCCGAAACAGCAGATGATCGAAACAACGAAACAACGAAACAACGAAACAACTCAGAGCAGCCGCGATCCGAGCATGTAGTCGACGTACCACTGCCTCTTGTTCTGCCTGACGACGGCGTCGCGGAGGAGGCCAGCGGCGACGAGCATTTCGTGCGCGGGCTGGAGCACCCGCTGGAGATGCGACGGATAGCGCTGCGTCAGCGGCAGCTGTTCAGCGAGACGCGTCAGCTCGATGCGCCAGGTGAGCGCGCCGTCCTCGCGCGCGACCTCGAGCAGCCGATAGAGCCGCCGCGCGACGGGAGAGGAGAGGGCGAGATAGCGTGGCGCGGAGAGTGTGATGACGTGGCTGACGGCGATGTTGCCGCGAATGAAGGGCGCGATGACGACGCGCGCGTCGCCCGGCTCGCTCGCGGTGAATGAGGAGAACAGCGTCAGCTGATCGCGGTCGTTCGAGCGACGCCGCTCGATCACGACGGAGTTGAGCAGTGTGAAAGTGCCGTCCACCGGCGTGCCGGTCGATGCGTCGAGATATGCACCGGTCGATTCGACGACCGTTCGTTCGAGGCGCGCGAGGGCGGCGCGCAGCTGCTCGTAGGTGCGGCCATCGACGCGACGTCCCATCGAGCGAAGGAAGTTGTGGAGCGTGAACGACACCGCGCCGTCGGCGGGAGATCCGGCCTCATGAAAGCGGTGCAGCAGCTCGACGTAGACATCCTGATCGAAGGTCCCGGGCAGGCGGTCGCCCGGCGCGGCGAGCACGCGCCACCGCGCGCCTGATTCGAGCGCAAAGGATATCATTCCCTCGTCCGACGTATCGCTGAGCCGGAACAGGGGAAATGCCTCGAGGGCGCGATCGAGAACAATCGCGCGGCTGGCGGGGCGACGGCGTACGGCGAGCGACATTGCGATGAAACTGCTGTTCATGCAGCGCGCGGGCAACCGTTCGCTCGTATCTGGCACGCGGCCTGATATACCAGACCAACTACATGAAACGAAAAATACTGTACGTACTCGGCGGCCTCGTCACGCTGATCATCCTGATGTTCGCGCTGATCGGATTCTTTTCCATCACGCGCGGGACACCCGTCAGCCGTGTCCAGGCGCCTGGCGATCCGAATGGCCCACCCGCGGTGACGGACTCGATGTTCCAGCCAACGCTCGAAGTATCGACGGGGATGCACCTCGAACAAGGAAATGTGATCGAGGTGATGATCAACGGAGACCAGACGTATCCGAAAGTGTGGAGGGATCTGAGAGCGGCCAAGCGATCGATCACGCTGCAGATGTACTACGCGCAGCCCGGACAGGTCGCCGACTCGATGAAAGCGATCGTGCTCGATCGGGCGAAGGCGGGAGTGAAAGTGCTCTTTCTCCGCGATGCGTTCGGCGCGCAGAACCTGAAGGACGAATACTGGGACGAGATGAAGCGCGCCGGCGTTCGCGTCGCCACCTTTCGCCCGGTGAAGTGGTACGACATCCACAAGGCCGCTTTCAGATCTCACATCCGGGTAATCGTCGTCGATGGGAGCGTCGCGTACACCGGCGGGTTTGGTCTCGACGACAAGTGGTTGGGCGATGGCCGGCACAAGGATCAGTGGCGCGACTCGAACGTTCGCTTTCACGGTCCCTCAGTGATGGCGCTGCAGGCGACGTTCGCAGCCGGTTGGGCCGAAGCGACCGGGGAGCTGCTCACCGGAGACCTGTTCTTCCCGCCAAAAGAGTTGAAGCACGACGGGCGGCAGCTCGCGACGGTGCTCCACACCGCACCGACGGTCGGCAGCACCGCCGCTGAACGCTACCTGGCGCTCTCGATCGCAACGGCGCGGAAGACGCTGTACGTGTCGAATTCCTACTTCGTGCCTGACGATGATTTCCGTCGGCTGCTGATCGCGGCGGCGAAGCGCGGCGCCGACGTGCGCGTCCTAACGACCAGCGCGGAGACCGACGTGAAGACGACCTGGCGGGCCGGTCGCGCGCACTACGAGCAGCTGCTCATGGGCGGCGTGCGCGTCTACGAATACCAACCGGTGATGATGCACGCAAAGTCGATCGTCACCGACGGCATGTGGGGCGGCGTCGGCACGATGAACTTCGATAATCGTTCGATGGTCTTCAACGACGAGTCGATGCTCGTCGCACTCGACACGACATTCGGACGTCAGCTCGACGAGATCTTCATGGAGGACCTGAAGTTCTCGAAGGAGATGAAGCTCGACGAGTTCCGCAAGCGCCCGTGGACGGAGAAGGTGATGGAGAAGGCGTCGGTCGTCTTCTCGAGGCTCCTCTGAATTTCGGCTATAAGCTGTAAGCTGTAAGCAGTCAGCGAACGGCGTTGAACGGCGTTGCAGTTCCGCCGTCGCTGACTGCTTGCCGCTTACGGCTCAGGGCTCGTACGTCAGCGCAGCTCCTGGCGTCCGAGCGCAGCGCGGATTGCTTCGCGCATCGCGACCAACGCTTCCTGGTTGGACGACGGTGAATCACCGCGCACGTGAATCTCGACGCCTTCGGCGACGGACATGCGTCGCCACGAGACCGGCGTATCGTCCTCGGTGCGCGCCGAGACCGGGTTGGCGACGAGTGCGGGAGCGAGCGACTGCGCGATGCGCCGCTCGAGCGCGTCGCCAGTCACGTCCTGCATCTCGCGCTTGATCGTCTCGAGCGTTTGGCCTTCGCGCTGGCGAATCTTGATCGAGAGCAGCTGCAGGAAGTGGCGATAGCCATACGTCGCCGCCGTACCCGCACCCTCGGGGCGATCGAGCAATCCATGCGACACGTAGAAGCGCACCGATCGCGCGCTCGGCGCCGCGCGAGCCGACGCGTTAGTCGGTCGCAGTCCGGCGGAATCGACGAGCGCCGTGACGTGTGCGGCGAGACCTCGCGCATTCCACGGCGCGTGGCGCGCGTGGGCGCGGAGGAGCGTTACGGGCGTGTCGGCCATGCCGCCAATTTAAGCGGTCAGCGGCGGCGAATCGCTAGGCCTTGACGCTCGATCCCAGCGGTTTGTCGTCGCGTACCGCTGGAACGCGCGCGAGAAACGCCACCACGGTCTCGATGAATTCGCCGGGACGCTCGTCGTGAGGCAGGTCGCCGGCGTGGTCGAAGATCGCGACGTCGAGATCCGGCTTCGCCGTCAGGAAGCCGCGCGCCTCCTCGACCGGCGTCTCGGACGCGTGCTCGCCCCAGACGAGGAGCGCCGGTTGCGTGAGGCGCCGCAGGGCACGCCGGACATCGAGGTTGAGGTGTCCCGCGACGAAGGCCGCCGGCGCGTACTTCGCGCCCGGCTGGTGCGCGGTGCAGAAGTATGCATCGATCATCGATTCGGTGACCAGCGAGTCGTCCGAATAGATCCGTTCGAGGTAGTAGCGAAGCGAGCGCCGCGACACGAGTCCGTTGAAGAGTGCGGTCCCGACCACCGGCGTTTCGAATGCGAAGCGGGCGGTGTCGCCGCCAGTCGACGGCGCTTCATGAAGCCGGACGAGACCCGTCGGCTCGATGAGCACGAGTGCGGGAAAGCGCCCGGGATCCCGGGCACCGAGCACGATCGCGTACGCCGCCGAGATCGAAGAAGCGACGAGCACACACGGCTTCCCGATCACCTGTGCAGCGAAGTCGCCGATCAGGCCGATGTAGAAGCGCGCGGTGTAGCGCGCGCGCGGACGGTCGGAGAGGCCAAAACCAACGAGGTCGATCGTGTAGACCGTATGAGTTTCCGCGAGCGCATCGACGACCTCCCGCCACTCGTAGGACGACGCGGCAGCGTGGATCGAGTGCACGAGCAGCAAGGGCGATCCTGCGCCGCGCCGCGTCCAGGCGACATCGTGGGTGCGCCACCGGAACGTCCCTTCCTCGCCCCCGATCTGATTCTCGAGGCGCGGGACGTCATGTCCGACCAGCGCGTTGAATGCCGCCGCGGCGCCAATCGCCGCGCCGCCCGAGAGAGCCAGCTTCCGCCACTGCATCGTGCTCCTCCAGTGTGCCGCCGTAGTCCCGCCAACGCCGAGCATCGAAGAGAGAACGCCCATCCCGCGCGATTCGCTCCCGGGCAGCGACGACATCTCGCATGAGCCGTTCCGGCGCGTCCGGGGGCTTCACGCGCCGGGGTGAATGAAGGTCAGGACGCCAATGACAAAACGAAGCGGAGCGGAACGCAATTGCGTTCCGCCCCGCTCTTTTCAATCGCGTGGTCAGCTACCGCCGGCCGCGCTTCGCGCCGCCCTTCCTGGCCCCACCCTTCTTGGCCCCGCCCTTCTTGGCCCCGCCCTTCTTGGCGGCTCCGGCCTTTCGGGCACCGCCCTTCTTTGCCGCGCCGCCCTTCTTTGCCGCGCCGCCCTTGCGGGCACCGCTCTTCTTTGCCGCCGCGCCCTTCCTGGCGCCGCCCTTCTTCGCCGCCCCGCCCTTTTTGGCGCCGCCTTTCTTTGCCGCCCCCCCCTTCTTCGCGGCTGACTTGCCGGCACTCTGCTTCGCGCCCCCTGACGAACTGCTCGAGGAGCCGCTCGACGAACCGCCGCGTGACGAGGAGCCGCTCGGCGTCGAACCGCCCGACGAGGAACCACCGCGTGCCGAGGCGCTGGAAGAACCACCCGACGCGCCACCACCCGTCGAAGACCCGCCGCGAGATGATCCGCCCGACGACCCGCCGGCGCTGCCGGGGGATCCGCCGCGGGCCGATCCGCCCGACGATCCGCCACCGCCTGCGCCGCCACCACCGCCCGATGCGCCACCACGCCCGGCGCCAGAACCCGAGCCGCCCTTGGCGCCACCGCGCGAGCCACGCCCGGGCCCGCGCTTCCCGAACAGAGGATCTTCCTCGTCGTCGTCCGCCGCCGCGGTGTCGGTTACTCCGGCCTCGCCGTCTTCCTCGTCGTCATCGACGTCGTCGGTGCTGTCCCAGAGGCTCTCGCTGTCGTCCTTGTGGAGCGTGCCCCACCCGCCGTCCTCCTCATCGTCGTCGTCGAACGACGAGCCGCCGCTTCCACCACCGAAGCCGCCCTCGTCGCTGTCGTCGTCCCGATCGGAAAACAGGAGTTCCTCGTTCAACTCGTCACCGCGCGGCATGACCGCCTCCCTTGATTGTGTGGTGCTCAGCTCCGATGCCCTGCTCTGATGCCCTGCTTGTCACCCGAGTTGTCGCGGTGCGCTGCAGTTCGCGTGCCTTACGACACAGGGCCCCGTGCTCCACTCTGCGCGCACGTACGCATGCATCACCCAATACAACCAGTTGCGATGCGCGTCAAGCACGCGTGCATCGCACGGCCACACGCTCGCCTCAGTCGCCCGGCGCAGCAGCGGGATCGGGAACACGGTGACTCGCCGCGTCGTCGGCCGATTCACCGCCCCATTTGCGCGTCAGCCACGCGCTGAAATCATCGAAAAACGTGTACACGACTGGTACCACGAACAGCGTCAGCAGCGTTGACGTCATCAGTCCGCCGATCACCGCGCGACCCATCGGTGCGCGCTGCTCCGAGCCTTCGCCGAGAGCGAGCGCGAGTGGCAACATCCCGAAGATCATCGCGACCGTGGTCATGATGATCGGACGCAGTCTCGTTCGCGCGGCGGCGAGCAGCGCATCGCGCCTCGCCATTCCCTTCTCGCGCTGCTGGTTCGCGAAGTCCACGAGCAGGATGCCGTTCTTCGTGACAAGACCGAGCAGCATGATGATGCCGATCATCGTGAACACGTTCAGGTTGCCCTTCGTGAAGAGCAGCGCGAGCGCGACACCGATGAAGCTGAGCGGCAGGGCGAACATGATCGCCAGCGGCTGGAAGAACGACCCGAATAGCGACGCGAGAATGAGGTAGATGAAGATCACCGCCAGCAGGATCGCCTCGAAGACGAAGCCCTTTGTCTCTTCGAGATTCTGCACATCGCCGCGGAAGACCGCGTGGTATCCCGCCGGGAGCCCCATCTGGTTGATTTTCTCCCGGGCATCACTGGCGACGTTGCCCATGCTGTAGCCCGGCAGCACCCCGGCGGAGATCGACACTTGCCGCTCGAGACTGCTCCGTTCGATCTGCTGCGGACCAACCCCCGCCGTGACCTGCGCGACCTGGGCAAGCGGAACGACGACCGCGCGGCCGGTGCTCGGATCCACGTTGGTGCTCGGGACCGGAATCCCGGCGACATCCTCGGCCGACGTCCGCATCGAGTCGGGGTAGACCACCACCACGTCGTGCGAGTAGCCGAGCGGATCTTCCCACTGGGTCGCGCGAGTGCCGGTGAAGAGCGGCTGCAGCGTGGTCGCGATACTTCCGATTCCAACGCCGGCTGCCCATGCCTGCTCGCGATCGACTTCGACGTCGAGCTGGGGAATGTCGCCCTCGTCGCTCGACGTCGGCTCGGCGATGCCGGGCACCGTCTTGAGGGTGTCGAGCACCAGGTTCGCGAGAATCTTGAGCCGGCTCGACTCCGGACCCTGCACGTTCACCAGGATGGGCTGGCGAAATCCGCCGAAGATGGTCGGCGTGCCGGTGACGTTGGCGCGGGCGCCGGGAATCTTTCCGAGCTCGGATCGGAGCTCGGTCTGGATCTCGGCCTGCGACTTGTCACGCTGGTCCTTCGGCTTGAGTTTGACGAAGATTCGCCCATTGCTCGGCGTGCCGCGGAACCCGCCGCCGACGGAGAGATAGGTGAAGTCGACCTCCGGCTTCGCGCTCAGGATTTTCGCGATCTCCTTTCCCTTCGCCGACGCGTACTCGATACGCGAGCCGGGCGGGACGCGGAAGTTCACGTTGAACTCGCCGCCGTCGAAATCAGGCACCCACGTGAAGCCAAGCCGCGGGAGAATGAAGAACGCGACCGCGATGGTCGCCGCGGCGACGCCGACGACGAGGCCGCGTCGATCGAGTCCCCACTCGAGCCAGCCGGGATAGCGGTCGGCCACCCGCTCGAACCAGTCGTTGAACGCGAAGGCCGCGCGCCGAATCGGATTGCGCACCGGCGCGCGCTTCGTATGGACGTGCGTCTTGGCACTGCCGTGCCCGAGCTCGACCTCAGGGTCGTACCAGAGACTCGAGAGCATCGGGTCGAGCGTGAACGACACGAACAGCGAGACCGCGACCGCCGCGGCGACGGTGACGCCGAACTGGAAGAAGATCTTGCCGATCTGTCCACCCATGAACGCCACGGGGATGAACACCGCGATCACCGCGAGCGTCGTCGAGAGAACGGCGAGCCCGATCTCGTTGGTCCCGTCGCGCGCTGCCTGACGATGGTCCTTTCCCATCTCGAGGTGCCTGACGATGTTCTCGCGCACGACGATGGCGTCGTCGATGAGCAGGCCGATGGCCAGCGAGAGCGCGAGCAGCGTCATCGTGTTCAGCGTGAAGCCGCTGATCCACATCGCGAAGAACGCCGAGATGATGCTGATCGGCAGCGCGAGCCCGGTGATGACGGTCGAGCGCCAGGAGTTGAGGAAGAAGTAGATGATCAGGATGCAGAGCGCCGCGCCGAGCACCAGCTCGTGCTGCACCGAGTCGAGCGACGCCTTGATCCGGCGCGAGTCATCAGAGACGACCTTGAGCTTCACATCCGACGGCAGCTGGCGCGCCAGTGTATCGAGTGCGGCGACGACGCGCTCGGCGACGTCGACGGTATTGGAGCCCGAGATCTTGAGAATCTCGATCGACACAGCGCGCTCTTCGCCGAGGAAGGCAGCACTGCGCTCTTCAGCAACGCCGTCGACGACCCGGCCGACGTCGGAAACGCGCACCGGGACGCCGTTGCGCACGAAGATGGCGACATCGGCGAACGCCTTCGGCTCGATGACGCGCCCGGTGACGCGGACGAGCCGCTCGCTCGTGCCCTGGCGGATGCGTCCAGCCGGCACCTCCTGGTTCTCGCGCCGCAACGCGTCCATCACCTGCTGCGGCGAGACACCGTACGCGCGGAGGGCGACCGGGTCGAGCTCGACCCGAATCTGGCGCGCCGCGCCGCCGATGACATTCACCCCGCCGACACCGGGCACCGCCTCGATGCGCGTCGAGATCACTTCGTCAGCGAGGTCGGTGAGCTCGCGAACCGGGCGCTCGCTGCTCTGCACCGCGACCGAGATGATCGCCCGATCGTTAGGGTCGAAGTGGAGGATGACCGGTTCGTCGATGTCGGGCGGGAGCTGCCGGCGGATGCGCGCGACCTTCGCCTGGACATCCTGCTGCGCCTCGGCGACGTTGACGTTCAGCTCGAGCTGGAGGCGGACGAGCGAGGATCCCTCGAACGAAGTCGAGGTGATCTCCTTGATTCCCTGCACCGTGTTGAGCGCTTCCTCGATCGGGCGCGACACCTCGCGCTCCATCACCTCGGGCGAGGCGCCGGGATAGCTGGTCTGGGCGACGACAACCGGGTAGGTGATGTCGGGATACTCGTCGACGGCAAGCCGCCGGTACGAGACGACGCCGAGCACGACGAGCGCCACCATCATCATGGTGGCGAAGACGGGGCGCTTGATGGAAACGTCGGAGAGAAACATGTCGCTCTTCGTCGGCTGGTGTCCGGGGCTCGCCTAACGGCCTGAGGTCGGGGCGGGTCCGGGCGCCGGATTGTCGGCGCCGATGATCGTGACCTTCATTCCGCGCCCGAGCGTGCCGACGTTGCCGACGACGACCATGTCGTCCTGACGAAGCCCGCTCGCGATCTGGGTGAGTGCGCGCCCGGCATCGACGACGCCAGTGGCGATCTTGACCGGCTCGAGCAGCTGGTTCCGGATCCGGTAGGCGAGCGACGCGCCCGACGCGTCCTGGCGGATCGCCGCACTCGGCACGACCAGCGCGTCGGGCACGGTGCGGAGGACGATGCGTCCGGTCGCGGCAGTCCCGCCGCGGATCGCTCCGTTCGCGTTAGGCACCTGGACGTAGACGGTCACCGACCGGGTGGATGGATCGATGGTCGGGCTGACGCGGGCGACGCGGCCGTCGAGCTCCTGCCCGCCGGCGCTGAAGTGCACCGTCTGGCCGGTCCGGATGTCGTTGGACTGGCGAGCCGGCACCGCCGCCGCGAGCTCGAGGACGTCGGTGCGAACGATCGTGAACATGCTCGCCCCGCGAGCGACGCGTTCCCCCGACTCGACGAGGCGCTTCTCGACGATGCCGCTGGTCGGCGCGAGCACGCGCGTGTCTCCCTCGTTCGAGCCGGTGGCCCGGACCCGGGCGTCGGCGGCGGCGAGGCTCGCCTTTGCGGTCGCGACCGTCTGCTCGGCGACCCGCATATCGTGCTCCGGAACTGCGCCGGCCTTGAAGAGTTCCTGCGACTGCTCGTAGTCCCACTGCGCGGTCGACAGCGCGCCCCGGGCGGCCACCCGATCGGCCTCGGCGCTGCGCCGCGCGCTCGTCTGTTCGCTCGCTTCGAAGTTGGCGAGCAGCTGTCCACGCGAGACGCGCTCGCCTTCCCGAACGAGCACCGACTCGAGATCCCCCTCGAGACGCGCTTTCACCTCGAGCGTCTCGATCGGCCGGAGATCGCCGGTGACCGCGACTGCTTCCTCGATGGTCATGCGGACTGCACGGGCCACGTCGGTCTGCGAGAGCGTCAGCGATGCGGCGCGTCGCGCGCCGCCGCCGATCGCCGCTGCGCCACCGGCCGGCTTGCTGTCACCCTTCGAACAGCCGGCGATGATCGCGGCGGCGACGAGCAGCGCGACTGAATGTGTCGATCGGGTCACGGGAGCACGGAGGTCGAAGTGGTGCGAATCGGCGCAGGCAATGCGGGCGCGCTGGGTGGAAGCGGTACGGGCCTCCCGAGCGCGTACGCGAGTTCGGCGGTGGCGAGATAGAGATCGACGGCGGCGCGGGCCTCGTTGGTCTCGGCGGTGAGCTGCGCGAGCTGCGCATCGCTGACGTCGAGCTGTGTTCCGAGTCCGCGGTTGTAGCGGAGCGACGCAAGGCGGAAGGTTTCCTGCGCTTCGCTCGACGCCTGCTGCCGCGCGCCGTAGAACGAACGCGCGCGTGTCAGCTCCGCCTGAGACTGCGCAATCTCGAGCGCGGCTGCCTGACGCTGCCGCTCATACTCGATGTCGGCGAGTCGCGCGTTCGCCTGCGCGAGGTTGACGTTTCCGTTCATCCGAAAAACGTCGAAGATGTTCCAGCTCATCTGGAGTCCGGCAGCGAGATCCTTGAAGAATCCGCCGTTGTAGCAGAAGCCGGTGCGTGCGAGCTCCGTTGTGCAATCGTTCTCGCCGACCGCGTCGCGTTGCCCGCGCAGCGGGGGCAGCCCGGAGGTCGGGAACGCCGACACGCCGCCTGTGACGAACGCGGAAACCGACGGCAGGTAGTCGGCTCGAGCGATCGCGATCGCATCGTGTCGCGCGCGCGCGGTGAGCGCGGCCGCGCGCACCGACGGACGCGCGTCCGCGGCGAGCATGACGTCGACCGAATCATTGCTGAACGACGCCAGCGTCGCGCCGACTGCCGGCCCATCGAGCCGGCTGACCAGGGCGACCGGCTGGGTCATGGGAATCTTCAGGAGCTGCTTGAGCTGGAGGAGCGCGATCTCACGGTCGCTCTCCGCCTGCAGCACCAGCGGCTCGGCGTTCGCGCGTTCGACGCGGGCACGCAGCACGTCATAACGCGCGGCTCGTCCACCACTTTCCAGCTGCTGCACCTGAGCGACACGGTTGCTGGCGAGCATGAGGTTCGAGCGCTGGATGTCGACGAGGCGATCGGCGAGCACGGCGATGAGATACCCGCGCTGTGCATCGAGCCCGGCGGCAGTGCGCGCATCGCTTTCAGTCAGCCGCGCGGCGGAGCGGAGCCGGTTAGCGGCGCGGATGCCGGCGAACGCCCGGCCGCCCTGAAACAGGGGCTGGTTGAAGGTCCCCGCGACCGCGTAGGTGTTGGTCTGGTTGAAGTTCGCCGAGACCGCGCTACCGCGCGCGCTGGCGTAGGAGTGCGTGTAACCGCCAGTCACGCGAAGCGAGGGAAGGGCCGTCGCGCGGGCGAGCTCGAGCTGCGCACCAGTGACTTCGAGCTGCGCGACCGCGCTCCGGGCGACGTCGCTCTGCCGTTCGGCACGCGTGACTGCGTCCTCGATTGAGAGGCGCAGCGTATCGCCGGCCGCCGGCCGCTGCGCGGCGAGCAGCCCCGGACCAAGGCACATGACAACGAGGAGGCCGCGACGCGCGCCGATCGGGAAGGGTGGGAAATGCATATCGATAGACTACGCGCGAGCCGGGTGAAACGCTGGGAAGCGAAAGCCGCGTCCACGCCACGATTACATTCGAGCAGCAGCGACAGTCCGCTCGTGCGCTCGTCGGGCGAGAAGCGAGCCAGAGGGCGCGTTTCGTACCAATCGTGATGGAGCCGTGCATGCCGAAAGTCCTCGTCCTTTTCTACAGCCAGTCCGGCCGCACCGCCGCTCTCGCCGATGCGATCGCCGAGGGGGCGGCGTCGGTCAAGTTCACCGAGGTAGAGCTCCGCCGGCTCGAGGATCTCGCACCGCCATCGGTGATCGAGGCGAACGAGTCGTGGAAGATCTCTCGCGCCGCGCTGGCGAAGAAATACCGGACCCTCGAGTCAGTCGAATCGCTGGCACAGTACGACGCGCTGATCATCGGCAGCCCGGCGCGTTATGGCATGCTGAGCGCGGAGCTCAAGCTGGTGCTCGATCAAGCGGGGCCGCTGGCATCGCGCGGCGCGTTGCGCGACAAGGTCGGCTCCGCGTTCGGCACGGCATCGACGCCGAATGATGGTCATGAAACGAACATCATGTCGATGCTCGTTCCGTTGATGCATCTCGGGATGATTCTGGTTCCGCCCGGCGGCGACGGGGCGGAGCGGCCGGGCGCAGCGAAGGATCCCGCGAGCGATCTCGGACTGGCGCGGAGCCAGGGCGCGCGCGTCGCAAAGGTCGCGGAATGGGTGCGGCACGCGAAGTCGCACGGGGCGCACGGGCACTGAACTGAAGCTGTAAGCCTCAAGCCGTAAGCAGTGAGCGGACTGCGGCAATGACCGCGGTTATCATTACGGTCCTGCTGACAGCTTGACGCTTATGGCTTAAAGCTGCAGTTCAGCTGTGCAGGTCGTCGATGAAGACGAGGGTCTTCCGCCGGAGCACCACGGTCTCGAGGGCGTCGAAGATCGTCGGGTCGAGCAGGCGGGCGATCTGGCCGCGCAGCAGCTCGAGGGTGTCCTCCGGGGTGAGCGGATCGCGGTAGGCGCGGCGCGAGGTCAGTGCGTCGAAGGCGTCGGCGGCGGCGAGGAGGCGGCCACCGATCGAGATCTGCTCCCCCGAGATCGCCTGTGGATAGCCGCTGCCATCCCAGTGCTCGTGGTGATCCTGGACGAAACGCAGCGCGACGTCGATGTGCTTCAAGGGTTTCAGGATCTCCATCCCGATCTTGACGTGCCCCTTGATGTGCTCGAACTCCTCGGCGGTGAGCTTGCCGGGCTTGTTGAGCACTTCTTCGCGAATGCCGATCTTGCCGACATCATGCAGACGGCCGGCGAGGCGGACGTTCTCGACGGTGTCGGCGTCGAGCCCGAGCGACTCGGCCATCGAGGCGCCGAGTTCGGCGACACGCTGCGAGTGGCCGCGAAGATAGATGTCCTTCGCTTCCATCGCGTTGATCAACGAGTCGGCGATGTTGATCGTGAGCGCCCGGAGGGCTGCCTTCTCCTTTTCCAGCTCGTCGGTGCGAAGCGCGACTTCCTCACGGATCATCCGCTCGACGTTCCGCTGCTCGATCGTCAGCTCTCGCTTGTGAAGTGCGCGCTCGACGGCCTGGTTCAGGTCTTCGAGCTCGATCGGCTTCATCAGGTAGTCCATCGCGCCATGCGAAAGCGCTTCGGTCGCGGTCGGCGCGTCATTGACGGCGGTCAGCATCATGATCGCCATGTCATTGTCGCCCTTCGACGCCTGCGCCACGACTTCGACACCGGACATCCCGGGCATGCGGACGTCGCACAGCATGAGCATGAATCGCTCGCGGCCCAGCGTCTCGAGCGCGGCCGGGCCACAATCGGCGGTGAGCACTTCATATCCACGCGACCGCAGAAACTTGCCGAGCGCGAGACGAATTGTCTCCTCGTCGTCGACGATCAGGATGCGCTTCGCGCCGGACTCGCCGATCGCGCGGAGCGACCGGGTCGGCCTGGCTGACGAAGTGGCGTTGATGTCGCTCATGATGCGTGCTGAATGGAAAGGACCGGGCGTGGAACGGTACGCGCGACGCGACATCGGAGAATCCCGACTGGCCGCGCTGATCCATGCCACTGATAGACGCATCACGCACGCCGCTGTCACGGGGGGAGGGGTCCCCGGGCGCGCTTCTGAATCAGCCGATCATCAGCGCTTCACCATGAGACCGCCGCGGCCGATACTTCGCGGCGTGAACAGGCCGGCCCTCAACGCGCCGTCAGGCAGCTCCGCGCGATCTCGCCAGCTGGACGGCTCGGGTGATGTCGTTGCCGTGCTGTTCGTACTCGGGGAGTGGCGACTTTTCCTCGGCGGGGAGCGCGGCGATCAGCCGCCGATCGTAGCCACGCGCCGTCGCTTCGTCGCCACGCATCCGCGCGCCCTGTGCCGCGAGAATGAGTCCGAGCAGATGAGTCGGGCGCTGGCGGAGAATGGTGTCGGCCTGTGCGCTCGCCAACTGGGCGACGCCGGTGATGGCACCAATGCGGCCGAGGTGATAGCGCTGATCGAGCGTGAGGGTCGGGAGGCGCTGGAATGCCTCGACCGCCATCGGGGCGAGGAACTGGACGCGCGCGGTGTCGTTCTGCTCGAACAGGGTCATGACGCGGTTGAAGAGGCGCTCGGCCTGTTCGTCCGGGGTCAGGTTCGAGATGTCTGGCGCCCGGGTCGGCGAGCGGTCGCTCGTCGGCACATCGCCGACTGACGGCATCCCGGCACCGGGGTCACCGGCGACCGCGGTCTGGTTCGTCGCGGGTTTGGTGCGGGCGAAGTGCTGGCCGGCGACAAGGGCCACGAGCGCGAGCAGGGCGATCGCGGCAACGGCCCAGGGCATCACGCTCGCGAGGCCGCGTTCGCCAGCGGGGCGCGGCGCTCGCTCGCCGGCGGGGGTGCCGCAGCGGTGGCAGAACTTTGCGCCCGGGGAGAGCGCGGAATGACAGCTCGCGCAGCTCGCGTCGCCGACGGGAGTGCCGCACTCGGAACAGAATCGCCCCGTCGCGGCAGCGCCGCAGGCGGGGCAGGTGATCGCTGTGGACATTCTGAGAAGATAGCCACCGGACGACGCCACCATGAGCGTCGGCCGTTGGCTAAAGGCTGCAGTTCAGCTGTGCCGTCCGCCGGGTTCGGAGATCTTCTCGAGCGTACGCTCGGACTTCGTATCGCTCGCGGCCTTGAGGACGACGTCGGCCTGCGAGATGATCCCGACCAGTTGATCGCGCTCATCGACGATCGGGATGCGGCGGACCTGCTCGCGGCCCATCACCTTCATCACGTCGTCGATGCTGTCGGTGGTCTTGGCGGTGGCGGTGCCCTTCGACATCACGTCCTTGACCGTGGAGCTTCCGACGTCGCGGCCGTCGGCGACGGCGCGGATCGTGATGTCACGATCGGTGACGATGCCGACGAGCTTGCGGGAGCCATCGGACTCGACGACGGGGAGCGCGCCAACGTCCTCGGACTTCATCAAGCGGGCTGCTTCCTGGATGCTCGTTTGCGGGGTGACGCAACGCGGATTTCTGGCCATGATGTCCTGCGCTTTCATGCTCGTCTCCGTGAATGAGTTCGGGGTTCGAGGGGGCAAGGAGGGTGCCGTGCTGGATGAGCGATCCACGATCGTCGCAACTCGCCTAGCGCCACCCCAGCACGCCGAGTTACATCACTCGTCGCTCACCACTAACGACCAAACGGCTCACGGATGATTGAAAAGAAGTCGTCAAAGGCGGGCAAGACGAAACACGACCGCTCCATCACCCCGGACATGGGGGGTGCGTCGGCCGGTGAGGTCCTCGAACTTGCCCGGTCGCTCAACGTCCGGTTCCTCCGGCTGCAGTTCACCGACATCCTCGGCGTCAACAAGCACGTCGAGGTTCCGGCCTCGCAGTTCGAGAAGGCGCTGGCGGGCGACATGATGTTCGACGGCTCCTCGATCGAGGGGTTCGTGCGCGTCGAGGAGTCGGACATGCTGCTCGCGCCCGATCTCGGCACCTTCCGCGTGCTGCCGTGGGGTGATGACGCGGCACGCGTCGCCCGGGTGATCTGCGACATCACCATGCCCGACGGGACGCCGTTCGCGGGCGACCCGCGCGGCTGCCTCAAGCGCCAGATCGCCCGCGCCGCAGCGTTAGGCTACACGATGAACGCCGGGATGGAGGCGGAGTTCTTCCTCTTCAAGCCGGGTGCCGACGGTGCGGCGACGACCGACACGCACGATGTCGGCGGGTATTTCGACCTTGCACCGGTCGACCTCGGCGAGGACGCGCGCCGGCAGATGGTCGACACCCTCGAGCAGATGGGCTTCGAGGTCGAGGCGGCGCATCACGAAGTCGCGCACGGCCAGCACGAGATCGACTTCCGCTACGCCGATGCGCTGACGACGGCCGACAACATCGCGACCTTTCGCTTCATCGTGAAGCAGGTCGCTCGCCAGTTCGGGTTGGTCGCCTCGTTCATGCCGAAGCCGATCTTCGGGCAGAACGGCAGCGGGATGCATACGCACCAGTCGCTGTTCCATGGGAAGGAGAACGCCTTCTGGGACGAGAAGGCGGAGTGGCAGCTGTCGAAGACCGCGCTGCACTACATCGGCGGGCTGTTGCGTCATGCGCGCGGATCGTGCGCGATCACCAATCCGCTGGTGAATTCCTACAAGCGCCTCGTTCCCGGCTACGAAGCGCCGGTGAACGTAGCGTGGTCGCTGCGAAACCGCTCGCCGATGCTGCGCATCCCCGACCGGCGCGGCCTCGGAACGCGCGTCGAGCACCGCGTGCCCGACCCGGCGGCGAACCCCTACCTTGCGCTCGCGGTGATGCTCGCCTCGGGGCTCGACGGCATCGAGATCAAGGCCGACTGGCGCGAGCCGGTCGCCGCGAACATCTGGGAGATGAGCCACCGCGAGAAGCGGCGCCTCCGCATCGACGACCTGCCGCACGATCTCAATGAAGCGTGCGACGAGCTCGAGAAGGACGAGACGATCCTCGCCGCGTTAGGCGACCACATCGCGACCAACTTCATCGCCGCCAAGCGGCAGGAGTGGCGCGAATACATCACCCAGGTGACGGGGTGGGAGCTCGATCGCTACCTCGTAAAATACTAGGGCCACGAGGCAGAAGGCACGCTGGGAGGCGATAGGCGACACTCGACGAGGGATGAGGGACGAGGGATCGCCCGTCCCTTGCTGCGAGAATGGTGAGGGAAAGGACGGTTGGGCGTTGCCTGCTGTGGGTGGTGCTCGTCTGCATCGAAGCCGCGCGATTCGCGAAATCGCTGCACCGAGCAAGGCCTGCCCACCCGTAGCCCCCCTACTTCCATGTCAGATAATCTTTCTATCGCCCGCGTCCTGGCGATCCTCGCCCTGTGTTCACTGGCAACTGCGTCACTCGAGGCGCAGACAAGTGCCAAGCCGGCCGCGAAGGCGTCGAGCGCCAACGAAACTGGCTGGCAGTTCCGGCCAACGTTCCTCACGGACGCTGAATTCGACGACAACGTCTTTCTGCTTCCCGACGCCAAGAAAGGAAAACTCGTCGCCGGCGCGCCAGCGGGTACGCACTACGCCGACATGGTGAGCGCCAGCGATGTCATCACGACATTGCGCGCGCAACTCGCCTTCGACGGTCCCGGCATTGCCGGCAAGCGGATCAAGATCGTCCCCGAACTCGGCTACGATTTCTATGCGCGCAACGCTGAGCGCCGCACTGCGACGTACGGCGTCTCGCTGGCTCAGAAGACGACGCGTGGCGGATTGGTCCGCCTGAAAGCAGCCATCCAGCCGCAGACGTTCTTCAAGAACTATCTGGTTGACGCGGTCGATCAAGACGGCAGCGGGTCCATCGACCCCGGTGAAAAACTCTACTCGGCCGCACGGCAGGGTGAGACGACGGTCGAGGGCGACTATACGCTGCGTCTTCGCAAGCAGTCGTCACCGAGCACGGTTGGTGCCGCACTGCGGCTTGGCGGTGGCTGGTACTCGCGCACCAACAACACCGCGTTCACGGCCCGCGACCTGAAGGGACCGACGTTAGGCGCGAAGCTCCTGCTCGATGTCGCGGGCAACGCGCGCGTCGAGCTCGGATACTCCCTGGCATCGCTGAGCGCGCCGCGAATGCTCAATGTCGTGCTCGTCGATGAAGGACAGTTCAATCGTGACTTCAACAACAACGGTAACGCGACTGACGTCAACGTCCGCACCGTGCAGATGGTGGACCGCTCGCGCAGCGAACAGGAACTGAGCGCGGCATTCGGTACCGACGTTGGCCGGGCTGATGTCGCGTTGGAGTACGCCCACCGGACGCGGCACTTCAGTTCCGCCGAGCCGTACGACGCGGCGAACAACGGCCGACGAGACGCCCGCAACGAGTTCGGTGGGACGGTGCGCTACAACCTCGGCAACGCCGTGCGGGTGCGCGCGAGCGCGCAGCGCGGTGCGCAGACGCTGAACCGGGCAACCGCAGCCGCGGCGACGGGCGACGTCGCCGATTACACGCGAGTTCGCACGTCGATCGGCCTCGAGTACCGGTTCTAGACGACTTCCTACCACGAGACGATTCCTCCATGCTGACGACGTTCCTGATCCTCGCACTCGGCGCGATCGCGCCGAGTGCGGTCCGTCCATCGAGCGACGCGCCACGCACTATTCAGTGCACGGCGAAGAACACGACCGACGGAAAAGACCGCAAGTGCCATGTGAAGCTTCCCAGGCGCACAGCGGTGCGCGGCTGTGACGCCAGCGAGAAGGCCGCCGGCCATTGCGCGCTCGATGCGCGCATGGTCGCATGGACGGCTGGTGAGAACGGCGCGCGTTGCGAGCTCTCGAAGAAGAAGACCGACTGGAAGAAGAAGGTCGCGATGAAAGTCGCGAAGGAGACCAGGGCTGGCGCCGGGAGTTGCACACTGTTCGTGAGCGTGCAATGAAGCAGAGAGCAAAAAGCCGGAAGCGTGTCCTCTTCGCGGGATATGCTCCGGTGCACTTCGTCTGCTTCCAGCCGATCTACGAGCGGCTCAAGCGTCGGCGCGATATCGAGATCGTGCTTTCGGGGGGGCGCGAGGCATCGCTTGAGGGCGGGCCCGCGCTCACCGCCCGGCAGCTCTACGAATCGTTCCGGGTCCCGGCTTCGATCGTGCAGCCGTTGGCGAAGGTGCAGCGAGAAAGCTTCGACATGGTCTTCTGCGCGCACGTCTCGGGATATTTTCCACGCGAGGACCGCAATCGCATCCAGCTCTTCCACGGCGTCTCGTTTCGCAACATGGCGGTCAGGCGTGACGTGCTGGTCTACGACCATCTCTTCGTCGTGGGCCCGTACATGCGGCGCCTGTTCACCGAGAACCAGCTGCTGCGCGACAACGATCCGCGGCTCGTGCCGATCGGATTCCCGAAACTCGATCGCCTGACCAACGGTGCGCTCGACCGGCGCCGCATCCTCGACCGGCTGAAGCTGAGCGGCCGGCGCCCTGTAGTGCTGTACGCGCCGACGGGGCAGGCGAACAACTCGCTCGAGTTGGGGATCGGCGAGGCGATGATCGAGCGGCTGCAGCGGAGCGGAAAGTACGACATCCTGATCAAACTGCACGATCATCCACGCGACCGGCTGACCGACTGGCCGCGGCGGTTGAAGCCACTGCTCGATGCGCACACCCGGTTGGTCACCGATTACGACGTCGTGCCTTACCTGTTCGTGGCCGACCTGCTCGTCACTGACGCCTCGTCGGTCTCGAACGAATACGCACTGATGAACCGGCCGATGGTCTTTCTGGATGTTCCGCAGATGCTCAGTGCAATGGCGAAAAAGGGGGTCGCGCTCGACCTCGACACATGGGGCCGGAAGGGCGGCGTGACTGTCCGCTGGCCCGATGAAGCGGCCGAGGCGGTGCAGTGGGCGATCGCGCATCCGCGGAGCGGGAGCGCACTCCGTCGCGCGATGGCGCGCGACCTGTTCTACAACCCGGGACGGGCGACGGACGCGGCCGAAGCCTGGATGCTCGACCAACTCGATCTTTCGCCCCGCCGAACCGCGGTGGCCTAGCGTCATGGCACGCGCCGGCGCGGTGCAGCTTGGCCGGATTGCGGCGCTCCTTCGCCCACACGCGGAGGGGGAAAATCGAAAGCTCGCCGCCGGTGTAGCGTTAGGCCTGGCGGTGGTCGTGCTGCACGTCGTGCGTCCATGGCCGCTCAAGTGGCTGCTCGACCTGCTGACCAGCCGGCATCGCCACTCCGGCGTCGTGGCCTGGGCCGCCGATGCCGGGACGACCGGGTACGTCGCGCTGAGCGTTGCATTCGTCGCCCTCTCGTCGCTGTTCGCGCTCGCTGAATACGCCCAGCGACTCGTCCTCAACGGCGTCGGAAACCGCGTGTCGTACCGCCTCCGGGCGGTGCTGTTCGAGCAGCTGCTCAAGAAGCCGCTCGCGTTTCATGAAGCGCACGAATCCGGCGAACTGCTGACGCGGGTGGT
>JANMAM010000148.1:0-12698 GCA_031359795.1 Gemmatimonadaceae bacterium | reverse complement strand
ATCCCCTCGACCGTATCCTCGACGAAGCAATACGAGCGCGTCTGCTCGCCATCGCCCCACACCTCGATCGTCCCGCCATCCTCGACCAGCGCGATCTTCCGGCAGATCGCCGCCGGGCTCTTCTCCCGTCCGCCGTCGTACGTGCCTAACGGCCCGAAGATGTTGTGGAAGCGGACGATCCGCGTCTCGAGGCCGAAGTCCTCGCGGTAGTGCCGGCACTGCCGCTCGGTGAAGAGCTTCTCCCACCCGTACCCATCCTCGGCGTCGGCCGGGTACGCGTCCTCTTCCCTGAGTGGCGTGACATCGGCTTCCTTCTGCAGGTACCCCGGATAGATGCAGGCCGAGCTCGTGAAGAGGTAGCGCTTCGCCCCATTCACACGGGCCGCCTCGAGCATGTGCATGTTGATCAACACGCTATCGCGCATGATCACGGCCTTGTTGTGCTCGATGAACCCGATCCCGCCCATCTCGGCGGCGAGCCCGTAGATCTCCTCGATGCCGCGAGTGGCGAGCAGGCAGTTGTCGAACTTGCGGAGGTCGAGCACTTCGAACTCGTCAGCGGCGGACGCCCCGTATTCAGGGAGCTTCTTGTCGACGCCGCGGACCCAGTAGCCCTTCGCCTTGAGGTAGGTGACGAGGTGGTGGCCGATGAAGCCACCGGCGCCGGTGACGAGGACCTTCACCTTCGAATGGGATGCGCTCATGGATTTCACGGCGTTGGCGATATGTCTCGGCACTTCACGCGGCGAGCGGCCTGCGGGGGTCGAACAGTAAAATAACATGTGAACTGGCTGGCTGAGCCGCGAGTAACGACTCATCCAGCCGGGCGTCACCCAGAAATCGCGAACCCGGGGCTGGCGACGGTGATCCCGGAAACGATGAAGCCCCTTCTTGCGAAGGGGCTTCGATCGTCCCGGCTCGTACCCGACGTCCGCCCCCCGACGGAGCGCCGAATCGTGCGCGGATCACCTCACCCTTTCACCGTCGGCCGGTACCAGGCTTAAGGTGTCTTGGTGGTTGGATGCTTTGCAAACGGCGGGCCAAGGGGCGGGAACCCGGCGGCTCAGGCGATCCCCGTGCGCTGACGTTCCCCGCCTGCGAGCGCGCCCTCGAGGGAGCGACGGAAAGCCTCGAAATTGAAGACCTCGCGCCCGCGTCGCCGGCCGGCTTCTCCCAGTGCCCGGGCGCGGGCGGGATCGCGTAGCACCGATGCAATCGCCTGGACCAACGCGCCCCTATCGCCCGCTGGGACGATGAGACCCGTCTGCCCGCCCTCGATGACTTCCGACGCGGCGTCGGCGTCGCTGCCGATACACGGCAAGCCCCGTCGCATTGCCTCGAGATATGCGAGGCCGAACCCTTCGCCGCGGCTTGGCATCGTGAAGACGTCGCAGCCGGAAAGCATCACGCGCATGACGCCGTCCGTCACGAAGCCAGTGAATATCACCGCGTCGCCGAGTCCGGCGGCAATCGCCTTCGCTTGTAGCCGAGGAAGGTCGTCGCCTCGCCCGATCACGAAGAGCCTCGCGCCCGGGACCAGGTCACGCACGAGTGGCCAGCACTCGATCAGCTCGTCGTGGCCCTTGTAGCGCTCCGAGATGCTCATCCGACCGATGATCACCGCGCGGGGACCGGGGCCGGTTCCGAGCAGACGATCCGCTTCGGCGATGTCGGCGGTTGTCGGCGGATTCCCGTCAGGCAGCAATGCGAGCGAGCAGACGTGAATCGTGCCGAGACCCGGGTGGGCTTCGGTGACGCGCCGCGCGGTAAAGTGCGAGTTCGACAGCCTGACGCTGGCGTTTCGGATCGCCCCCTTTCGCGCCGAGTCGAGTTCGGTGTCCCACACCTCGATTCCGTGGAGGAAGACCGCATACGGGCGGCGCCACGGCGCGGGAACGCGCCGCTGCGCGCGCGCGATGCCAACGTGGTTGAAGATGACGGGAAGTTCCGGCCTGGACCGTTGCGCGACCGTTAGGCGGGACAGGAAGGCCAGCTGCTCGCTCCGTGTGATCTTCCCCGGAGTCGCGGGGTCGAGGCTCACGATACGCGGCGGGCGCCCGGCGATCTCGGCGAGCGCCATCCGCAGCAGCAATCCGGCATAGCCGACGCCGTCGCCAGCTGGTCGAGCGCTGACGACGGCGAGGATTGGACGTGGGGTTGCAACCAGTGGGCGGGGCGGGTTTCGAGCTACACGACGGCGCTGTGACGGACTGCCGGCACCCGCCGAATCATCGTGTCGTTCAACACGATCACGTCCATTCTCGTTCTCAGGAAACAGTCGAGCGCCTGTGCCGGAGTCTCGACGATCGGCTCGTTCTCGTTGAAGCTCGTGTTGAGGATGATTGGCACCCCGCTCAGCTTTTCGAATTCCTTGATCAGCTGGTAGTAGCGCGGATTCGTCTTCGCGCTCACCGTCTGCAGGCGGCCGCTCCCGTCGACGTGCGTCACCGCCGGGATGACCGCGCGCTTCTCTTCCTTCACCGGGTAGACCTGGAGCATAAACGGGTCGTGCACCGCGCCGTCGAAATACTGATCGAGCGCCTCGAGCGCGACCGATGGGGCGAATGGCCTGAACTTTTCGCGGAACTTGATCTTGGTGTTGATCAGCTCCCGCATGTCCGCGCGCCGCGGGTCGGCGACGATGCTCCGGTTGCCCAACGCGCGGGCGCCCCACTCCATCCGGCCCTGGTACCATCCGACGACAAGCCCGTCGTTGATCGCCTTCGCGGTCGCCTTCGCCGTCGCGGCCGGGCTGTCGAAGTGCTCGACCGCATAGTCCCATTGGTCGTCGTCGCGCTTGTCGAGAATCGGAAACACCTCTTCCTCGGTGTGCTCGGGTCCCCAGTACCCGTGCTCCATCACGAAGCCACGCGGGCCCTTGAGCTCCTGATTCCACGCCCAATAGGCGGCGCCGAGCGCGGTGCCGTTGTCGGCCGACGCCGGCTGGATGTAAATCTCCTTGAACGGTGTCCGCTCGCGGATTTTTCCGTTGGCGACCGAGTTCATCGCGCACCCACCGGCCATGCAGAGCCGGGGATTCTTCGTCCGTACGTAGAGCCCGTTCAGGATGTGGAATGCGCAATTCTCGTAGACGATCTGCAGCGAATGCGCGAAATCCTCGTGCATCGGCTCGAGCTTGTCGCTCGCGTTGCGAGCCGGTCCGAGCAGCTCCTCGAGCGCTGGCGTGAAGACCTTGCCTAACGTCGGATACCCCTCGTCCCACTCCATCTCGACGCCTTCGTTCCAGTGGCGGAAGTAGTCGAGCTCGAGCTCGAAGAGACCGTCATCGGTGAGGCGGACCAGCTTCGAGATCTTGTCGACATAGGTCGGCTTCCCGTAGGGTGCGAGCCCCATCACCTTGAACTCGTCTCCGAACCCGAAGAATCCCAGGTACTGGGTGATCGCCGTGTACAGCATCCCCAGCGAATGCGGGAAATACACCTTGTCGATCACGTCGATCTGGTTGCCCTTGCCCGTCGCGAGCGACGTGCTGACGAAGTCGCCGAACCCGTCGATCGCGCAGAGCGCCGCGTCGTCGAACGGAGAAACGAAGAACGCGCTCGCGAGGTGCGCCGGGTGGTGCTCGACGTAATGGATCTTCGGGAGGTCGTCCTGCGGGACGCCTAACGCTGCGGCGAGCGGGCCGTGCAGCTCGCGCACCTTGCGGGCGTTCTTGACGCGGTCGAGGATCAGCTTGAGGTCCGGGCGCTTCTGGAGGGCGTAGATCCCCTTCTTCACCAGGTTCGCCTTGGGGTCACGGCTGATCGCGACGTGCGAGACATCGCCGCCGGTGATTCCGCCCATCTCCATCACTTTCTTGATCGAGAGCGTCGGGAATCCCGCCCAGTGCTTGATGCGGCGGAATCGCTCTTCCTCGACTGCCGCGACCAGCTGGCCGTCCTTGAGAAGGACTGCCGAGACGTCGGCGTGGTAGGCGTTGATCCCGATTATGTACGTCGGCTTCATGGTGTGTCGTGGCGGAAAAATCAGCGCGTCGCGGTAGCCAGGAGGGCACGCGCGACGTTGTGGTTCAGGCTGGTTGTGTCGAGGTCAAGATTTATGCCGTACCGAGAGCCTGCGCGCATCGTGCTTCTTCACCACGATCATCCCCTGATATAGGGCTTTCATGAAGCAGAACATCAGGCCGTCCCGGCCATCGCGAAAGCCACGCTTCCAGACATAGGCGTAAAGAAAATAGAAGGCGGGACGAGCCGGCAATCGCCAGGATAGACGCTTGATCGCAGCGCGCCGGCGAAGCGGGTCGCGCCGGACCACGTCTGCCCAACCGCCCACCGTCGCCTCGTTGGCGAGCTCGTACTCCGCCTCTTTCGACGCGTACCGGTTTTGGCGTTCGAACCACTCGTCGATCGAACGAAGATTCTCGTCGATGAGGTCGTGTTCGAGCTCGAGCGTTCTGCCCTGCACCGTCTGCGTCTCGGCGTGGCCACGATCGATGTAGCGCACGCGATCGCGGTGGATGAGTCGAACGACCCAGTTGGGATAGAGGCTGCTATACCTCAGCCATCGTCCCCACATGTAGAGGCGGCGCTTCACACGGTAGGCACCTGCATCGGCCGGCGCGCTGGTCACGACCGCCGCGACCTCGGCGGCGAGCTCCGGTGTCACCCGCTCGTCCGCATCGAGGATGAGTATCCACTCGTGCTTCGGCGCGCAGTGATCGAGCGCCCAGTTTCGTTGGCTTCCAAATCCCGTGAAACGATTCTGGAAGAAGCGGGCGCCGAATTCGCGGGCGATGGTTTCGGTTCGGTCGGTGCTGAACGAGTCGACGATGATGACGTCATCTGCCCAACGAAGGGCGTCGAGGCACGAGAGGAGGTGGATCTCCTCGTTGAGGGTGAAGATCATCACTGAGACAGGGGCGGACCCGGTCATGCCAGCCTCGCCGAGACTGTGCCAACCGGTGCGTCGTGCGCCTCCTGAACCGCCTCGTATAGCTCGATCAGCCTCCTCGCGACCGTGTCCCACGAGAAGCGTTCACGAGCCAACCCGAGCGCGCGCGTCCCCATCTCGAGGCGTGTCGCACGATCGCGCGCAAGCGACGCCAGCGCCGCTGTCAGTCGCGCGCGGTCGAGCGGAACGACCAACCCGGCCCCTGCTCGCTCGACGTCCGCTGCGAGGCCAACCTGGTCGGAAAGCACGACCGGAAGCCCTGCGCCAAGAGCTTCAGCCGCGGAGATCCCGAAGTTTTCGTGAAAGCTCGGAAGCACGTATGCGTCGGCATTCACGAACAGTTCCCGCTTCGCCTCGCCGTCCGCGTGGCCGATGAAGCGGACGAGTGGCTCGATCCCGAGACGCCTGACCGCCGCTGCAAGGAGACCTCGGTACTCGGGTGCCCCGTCGCCGGCGATCGTCAGCCGTACATCCACATGCGCCGCGTGGAGATCGGCAACGCTGTCAAGAAGCATGGGGATGTTCTTTACCTCATGGAGGCGCGACAGGAACAGCAGCTTGAACGGCTCACCCGCCGGGCGGGTGGCTGATGCAATGTCAGCGACGTCGATGCCGAGCGGAATCACCACGGCCCGCTCGCCAAACCCCAACGCGACGATGCCCGAACGCTCGGCCTCGCTCGTGGTGTGGATGGCTGCGGCTCCTCTCAGATGTGCACGCTCGATAAGGTTGTAGTAAGGACGCTTCTTCCAGCCGTGGTGGTTGAGGCTCCATGGGCTCGCCGTGCCTAACGGCCTGAGCACGACCGGCACGCCCGCGCGAAAGGCGAAGCGGCAGGCAGGGATGGTTGCGTAGCTGAACAGCGCGTGCACATGAACAACGTCGAATCGCGGGATATTCTCGGCGAGCCAGCGCGTCAGGCCGAGCGACGCCTTCCATGAACCCGGCAGGGTCCGCGCGAAATACCAGTATTGCGCGCCGTTCGCTGCAACAGGCCTGCCTAACGGTACATCCCTTCGGCCGCCGGCGTCGTCGTCGGTCGTCGCGACGGTGACATCGGCACCGCTCGCCGCGGTCGCGGCGGCCATCTTGTGCAGTGCCGTCGTTGGACCGCCATCCTTGACGGACAATCCGGGAATGACGTGCAGGACCCGCATCCGCTCAGGCGACGCGGCGGGCGCCTGCGTCGACCGGCGCCACCGAAGCCCCGGTGGCCTCCGCCCAGCGGACGAGCGTGTACAGCGCCCATGGGCGGCTCCATGACACCCCGCCACGTCCCGCGCGGAATGCGCGCCACACCTCACCAGCCGCATCGGCACGGATGCCAACGCGTTCGAGCCGCGATGCACTCGTCAGGGCACCGCCGACCTCTCCGGCGAGCGGCCCATTCATCCAGCGTGCAAACGGCAGGGTGAATCCACGCTTCGGCCGGTCCCACACCCCGCGCGGCAACAGGTCGCGGACGGCTTCGACCAGAACTGCCTTCCCTCCGCCCTGCATCTTCAGCGCATCGGCCACCCGGACCGACGCGGCCGCGACCTCGCGGTCCACGAACGGCACGCGCAGCTCGAGGTGGTGGGCCATGCTGAAGACATCCGAATCACGCAACAGCACGCTCCGCATGTATCCGGTCATTTCGTACCAGGACACCCGCTGAAGAAGGCTGAGGTTCGCCGGAGGGCGTTCCACCGGAATCTCGTAATGGCGCCCAGTCATTGCGAACAAGCCGCGCCCGGCGAACAGGGCACGCGATGCCCGGTATGCGCCTAACGCGAGGTCCTGCTCGCCGAACAGCAGCGACGCCTTGTCCGTCCGCTGATCGCCAAGCGCCGCGGCCGTGCGCGCGAGCAGGGCGTGGACGGGCCGCGTTGCCGGCCACCAGTCCCGGGCAGCCCACGCGCGACGAAAGCTCGCGTACCCACCGAACAATTCGTCGCCCCCCAACCCCGACAACACGACCTTGAGCCCGGCACGGTGCACGGCGCCGCTGACAACGTAGGTGTTAAGCCCGTCGAGCGACGGCTGATCCATTGCCCCGAACGCCGCGGGCAGTGCTTCCAGGAAGTCAGCCGCACCGAGCGGAATCTCCTGGTGCCTCGTGCGGTATCGCTCCGCAACTGCGCGAGCTGGACCAGCCTCGCTGAATTGCGTCTCGTCGAACACGACGGTGAACGTGTCCAGCTGCTTCCCCGCCGCCTCTGCCGCGAGCGCCACGACTGCCGATGAGTCGACGCCCCCGGAGAGAAACAGGCCGACCGGTACGTCGCTCACCAGATGGTGAGCGACCGAATCGCGCAGCGCGTCTCGCACGATTTGCGCGGCCTCGCGCATCGTCTCGGCGACGCGCCCGTTCGCGGCGTCGAGCGCGTAGGCGAATCGTTCGTCTCGTTCGCTGACAACGCGCCCGCCACGCACGGCAATCCGCCTTACGGTTCCCGGCGGCAACGGCGCCACGCCGGTGACGATCGACAGTGGTTCAGGGATCGACCCGAGAGCCAAGTACGCGCTGACCGCATCGGCGCTGATCGAGCGGTCGCCGAAACCGCCGGCGAGCAGCGACCGCACCTCGCTCGCGAAGGCGAGCGCATCTCCACGGCGCGCGACGTAGAGTGGCTTGATGCCGAACTGGTCGCGGGCGAGTACGAGCTCGTTCGCGCCGCGGTCCCATATCGCGAATGCGAACATCCCGCGCAGCTCCGCGAGGAACGACGTCCCACGCCGCGCCCACCCCTCGAGGATCACTTCCGTATCGCTGTGGCTGCGGAACGCCGCGCCTTCCGCGATCAGACCGGCGCGCAGCTTTTCGTAGTTGTAGATCTCGCCGTTGAAGACGATCCGGAGATTGCCATTCATCGAAGCCATCGGCTGGCGACCCGCGGCGCTCAGGTCGAGGACCGAGAGGCGGCGATGCGCCAACGCCCCGGCCAGCGCCCCGTCGCGCGTTTCGACAGTCTCGAGCGCATCGTCATCGCGTCCGCGGTGAGCGATGCAGGCCGACATGCGCTGGACGGTGTCATGCGGTGCCGAGACGCCGAACACGCCTGCAACGCCGCACATCAGGCGGCTCGGACGTTAGGCATCGGCGACATGGAGCGGAAAGGTCGTTGCGCCGCGTCCGTAGCTCTGGCGAAAATCAAAACCGCTCTCCCCGGGGTCGCTGTGGATGACCTCGAAGCTCAGCGCCTCGGCCGGAATGTGATAGTCCTCGGCCCATGGCCGGATCAGCCAGAAGTAGACGTCGTAGCGGCCTGTCGCAAGCGGCAGCGGCCCGCAGCGGAGCCGCACGCGGCGTGGCGTGCCGGCGGCGAGCGTGATCAGCGTCTTGTCGATAGGCGCGGTGGCCATGTACGCAATCGGGGTCCCGCGCTCGTCGTGGATCTCGAGCTCGATCGCGACGGTGCTCGCGATCTCCGACTGTATCTCCACGTCCAGGTCGATGCTCTCGCCGTATTCGATCGTCGGCGTCGACATCCCGAGCGCGGTGAACTGGGGGCGATGGTCGCCACGCAGCGGGAACGAGAGCTGCGCCGCTGCCGACGACCCCCCGGCCTGGAGATACATGTTAACGATCGGGTCGACCTCGCCGATCCCCGCAACCTGGCCCCGGCTCAACATCAGCGCCTTCGAGCAGATCGAGCGCACCGCCGCCATGTTGTGGCTTACGAACAGCACCGTCCGGCCCCCCTGCGCGACGTCGCTCATCTTGTTCAGGCACTTTCGCTGAAACTCCGCGTCGCCAACCGCGAGTACTTCATCGACGATCAGAATTTCGGGATCGAGATGGGCTGCGACGCCGAAGGCGAGCCTGACGTACATGCCGCTCGAGTAGCGCTTCACCGGCGTGTCGATGAATCGTTCGACTTCGGCGAAAGCGACGATCTCATCGAACTTGCGGTCGATCTCCCGCTTCCGCATTCCAAGGATCGTTCCGTTGAGATAGATGTTCTCGCGGCCGGTGAGCTCGGGATGAAATCCCGTCCCGACCTCGAGCAGGCTGGCGGCTCGGCCACGCATCTCGATCCGGCCCTCGGTCGGATCGGTGATGCGCGACAGCACCTTGAGCAACGTGCTCTTGCCTGCACCGTTGCGGCCGATCACCCCGAGCACGTCGCCCGGTTGAACATCGAAATCGATGTTGCGCAGCGCCCAGAATTCCTCACCCGCGGTGCCCGTCGTTCCGCCTCGGCGAAACGGCGTTCTGATTGCCTCGACGATGCTCTCGCGAAACGACGTATTCCGCTTCTGAAGCCGCCCGAGGTTGTATCGCTTGCCGACTCCGCGTGCGGAGATGATCGGGAGAGTCATCAGACGATGTCCGCGAACTCGCGCTCCATCCTGTTGAAGCTGCGGATCCCGAGGAACAGCAGGACGACGACGACCGTGGTCGACACGCCTAACGTTCCCCAGTCGAGCGGCCTGCCGAGCGCAGCCGAGCGGTAGCCGTCGATGATTCCGGTGAGTGGATTCAGCGCGAACACCACCCGCCACTTTTCGGGGACAAGCGACGTCGGGTAGACGACGGGCGTCGCGTACATCCAGACCTGCATCAGGAACGGCAGCGCGTGCGTGACGTCGCGGTAGCGGACGTTGAGCGCGGACAGCCCCATTCCGACACCGAGTGCAGCGAGCGCCGTGATCAGGACGAGCGGAATGAGAAAGAGCGTCGACGCCGCCGGGACGATCCCGTACCACAACATCAGCGCGACGAGCACGACGAAAGAGATCGCGAAATCAACGAGCGCGCTCAGCGTCGCGCTGAGTGGAATAAGCAGGCGCGGGAAATAGACCTTGCTCAGGACGTGCGAATTGTTCACCAGACTCGCCGCGCTCCGGGTCACCGCGTTCGAGAAGTACAGCCAGGGCAGGAGCCCAAGGTACGTGAACACGGGGTACGGGATCCCGTCACTCGGCACCTTCGCGAGGCGGCCGAGGAAGACGGTGAACACCACCATCGTCATGACGGGCTGGATGACCGCCCAGAGAACGCCGAGGAGTGTCTGCTTGTAGCGAAGCGAGATCTCGCGCCAGGTGAGGAAATAGAGAAGGTCGCGGTAGTGCCAGAGCTCCTCGAGAGAGGTCGCGGTGCTCGAATGGCGCGGCTCGAGGATGAAGAGGGGTCCACCGGCGTCGTCGCGCGCGGAGTGCGGCTTCGCACCCTCGGCGCCCGGCGCGCGAGCTTGCGCAGAGTCGCGCGCGCGGCTCTCGGCACCCGTCGTGTTAGACATTTCGAGCTTCGGTATGGGCAACATTCAGACCGACCATTGACTGGAACGAACGCTCTATTCCTTCGACCATCGCGGCGGTGCTGAAATTTTGAGCTACATGCTGGTGCGCCCGGGCAGCGAAACCGGGGTCGGACTGCCGAAGGCCCATGCATGACCGAAAGATCTCGACTGCTTGCTCAGGTCGTTCCAGATCAAACGCCAAGCGGGCGAATTCCCCAGTCAGGATTTCGCGCGTCGCCCCCGCGCCATGCGCGACGATCGGCGTCCCACAAGCGAGTGCTTCGATCGTAGCGCGACCAAAAGGTTCCTCGTTGCTGAAGAGCGCCGCCGCGTCGGCGGCCGCGAGCAGCTCCTCGACGTCGGAGCGGGCCCCCAGGAATTTTACTTGACCGCCGATCCCCAGTGAGGCCGCGAGTTGCGCGAGCGACTCCACGTAGCCCGCGGCCGCCTCGGGTGACGCGTGATCGACGGGTCGACCGGCGATCCACACCGCAAGGCGGTCCGAGGGCACCCCCAGAGCTGCGACAGCCTGAATCATTTTCTCGAGATTCTTCTCACGGTCGAGGCGACCAGCGTAGGCAATGACAAAAGTGTCGTCGGTCGCGCCCAACGTCCTGCGAAAGCCTGCTCGGTTCTCCATGGGCCGTAAGCGCTCGGTATCGATGCCGTCGTATACGACGTCGATCGTGTCCGCCGCGACGCTCAGAGCGAAGGCCCACGCGTCCCGGACGCACTTCGACACCGCGATGAATCTGTCCACGCCCGCGAGTCCCAGCCGCCATTGGCGACAAGGATCGACCGGGGGAAGCAGCCGCAGATGACACACCAGCGGGACCCGCCCCATGGTCGCGACGGTTCGCCCGAACAGTGCGTCGTGGTACTGGTTCATGCACACAAGGTCCCGCGGAATTCGAATCGCACGAAGAACCGACCGGGCGAAACCCAACGCACTCTCCGGATACCGGCCCGGTTCGAGCTCGACGTCCTCGACCTGCACGGTCCGCACTCCAGCGGCGTGATGTCGTTCCAGGAAATCTCCTGCGCGCACGTACCCGAGCGTTACCTGGTGCCCGCGTTGCGCCAATCCCGTGCATTCCTCGAGGAGACTCCACTCCTGTCCGCCGTTGCTCGAAGACGGATGCCGATCGAGTGCGAAGATCCGCATCACGCCCGGCCCGGGACGATCGTTTGGCGCTTGCGTCGGATTCCAAACTGTGGACGGAGCGCCTCCCATGCTGGGACGAGCATGATCACTGCGATCATGACGACGCCGGACTTGACCACCTGATTCAGCGTCTCGCCAAGGCCGCCTTCCGCCGAAACCGCACTCAGCATGACGTAGGGTAGCCACGCCCACCACAGGACGGAATGCCGGGACCATCGCACGAACAATCCGAACAGGTTACCGAGCAGGATCCCGACGATGAACATCGAGATTATCCCGCCCGTCCTGCCGAAGTTCGCATAGAGCTCACCGGCGAAGCTGAGGTTGATGCTCGTCGAACCAACGAGTTGCAATCCGGTGAACCGCGGATAGTTCACCGATCCGCCGGCGACGTACTTGTTCGGGACGAGGATGCGTGGAACGAGCGAGGCGTACACCGCGGTCGCCACAGTCTCGCCTCCTGCGAACGGCTCCCGGGAAGGCGTCCAGTACATCACCCGTCCGATGATCGAGCCTTGGTCGAGCCGCGTGATGTTGTAACTCAGGTTGTCCTGCGCGAAGATCTTGGTCGGCTCGCGAAGCATGCCTGTGAAGTAGTCGACGGCGAGCGCACCCCGAGCCAGCGCCGATAGGTTGCTGCCGTAGATCTCCTCCCGGAAGCTCGCCTTGATCCCATTCAGGGTGAGAACGCCGACGATGGCCGTCAACGCGATTACGACGATCCGCGTGCGCTTGACTCGCATGGCGAACAGGTAGAGCAGCGTCAGGTAGATCGACCAGAGCACAAGTTCGGCAAATACGCCTCCAGCGGCGCCGAATATTCCCTCGATGATGAGAAGGCCGATGATGCGCCCACGCCACCCTCGCGCTTCGATCAACATCGCGCCGAGGCCGCCTACCCACGCGAACTCCGAAATGAGCAGTACAGGAAGCCGAAAAGATCCGGTGGCAATGGGGGCGAGCAGCAGGCGCGCGGCAAGTCCGACAACCAGCATGGCGTCCAGCGTGCGGACCAGGCGTTGGCGGTCGATTCTGCCGATGATCCGCGGCGGCGCCCGCTTGCCAAGCCGGCGCAACGGAAGAAAGAGCCCGATCGCGAGCGCGTAAGTTGCCGGAACGGCGTAGCTGAAATACTCCGCGGGACTGAGGACGAGGGCCACCGCTGTCGGAACCGGCGGCAAATGGTAGGCGGCCCAAGGCGCAAGGATCCACTGAACGCTCGCGACTCCGACGACAAATCCGGGCATCCATGGAACTCGTTTCGTGGCGATCATACCGTGCCACGTAACGAACACGGTGAGCGCGACCCCCGCACCGAACCAGAGCGTTTCGTCCCAGTAGATGGGAGCCAGGACCAGGGCGGTGAGTATGCCCCCCACCGCGCTTCGCCACACGGC
>JANMAM010000113.1:0-31868 GCA_031359795.1 Gemmatimonadaceae bacterium | reverse complement strand
GCCGTTACCCGCGCGGCAACGATGAACGGCATGCTCCTCAGTTGCGCCGAATCGCTGGCCAGCCTGCCTAACGTCCACGACTCGGTCAGCTCGTAACCCATTTCTTCCTTCAGCTCACGCGCGGCGCACTGCTCCGGGCTTTCGCCCTCGTCACGCGAGCCGCGCGGCAACTCGCGCATCCACATCCGCACGCCGTGGCGAAACTGACGGACGAGCAGGATCCGGCTGTCCGCATCGATCGGGACGACGATCACGCCGTCGAGGTGGCCCTCGCCCGGACCGAGTCGGAACTGCTCCGCGGTCGATTGCTCCCCGCCCGGCAGACGGACCTCCGCCCTCCAGAGCCGCGCGGCCTTGTTCTCCCACGCAACACGCTCGGTGATGATCTGCAACTCGCCGCGTTCGGCGTTGCCCGGCTCACTGATCGTGTTCTCCCGTCGCGACGGCGGGGCGCCACCCCCGCGCATCGCGCGGCCGTCAGCCACGCGTTGCGACCGGCCGCTCAGCGTTCGCGCTACGACCCGGGGTAAACCCCGGCCGGTAGATCCCGAGTGCTCCTCCGCGCGGGGTCCACCGCGCCGCCATCACCGCCGCACCGATCAGGATGAACGCGATCGCGAGCAGCTGCGCGACGGTGAGGATTCCGAAGTACCGATCGTCCTTGGCGCGAAAGATCTCGACGATGAACCGCTCGACTCCCGCCATCACGAAGTACACGCCCAGCAGCCATCCCTCGGCGTGCCTGTGCTCGCGCAGCCTCCAGAGAACCGCGAACAGCGCCGAGGCCATCGCCACCTCGTACAGCTGCGTCGGATGGACGCCGACCACCAGGTCGGATGGCGTTCCGGCCGGAAACGTGGCGTTGAACAGTCGCGACATGATTCCCGCGGTGCTCGGTGGCGCACCGTTAGGGAACGCGACTGCCAGCGCCCCGTCCCACGGTCGCCCGTAGTCGTCGCCGACCGCCCAGCACCCGGTGCGCCCCACCGCGTAGGCCGCCATTACCGCCGGCCCCCCGACGTCGGCGACGCGCCAGAGGTTCAACCCCTTCACCTTGGCCATTCCAAGTACGCCGATCGCGCCGCCGATCAACCCGCCCCAGAACACGAAGCCCGCGCGCTCGAGCAAGGCGTGCGGGTCACCGGTGAGAATCGCGTAATAGACCTTTGCGCCGAGCAGGCCGCCGATCACCGCGCCGAAGACGAGGTCCCCGACGGGCTGTGGGTCATACCCTCGCCGCTCGGTCTCGCGCTGCGCGAGGTTCTGTGCAAGCACGAACGACAGGAACATCGCGAGTCCAAACCCGGTGATCTCGAGGGGACCGAGCGGATAGCTGAACGCGTTGACGACGGTCGGCGAAGCGAGGATCATCGGAGTCACGGCGGAAACGAACATCATGCTGCAACCAGTCCGGGAAGTGGCATCGAAGCGTAAGCATTGAGGTCGAGCGCGGCGCGTTCGCCGCGCTCGAAGCGAAACAGTCCGGCACGGGCAATCATCGCGGCGTTGTCGGTCGCCAGTCGCGGCGATGGCGCAAATACTTCGGCCCCGAGCGGCGCCGCATGTTCTGAGATCCGCGCGGCGAGTGCCCTGTTGCAGGCGACACCTCCGCCGAGCACGATCCGCGTGCGGCCATGCTGCCGCGCCGCACGATACGTCTTCTCAGCGAGCGTGTCTACCAGTGCCGCCTGGAATCCCGCGGCGATCGCGACGCGGTCAGCATGCTGGGCGTCCACGCCGGTCTCGGGGATCGGCGCGATCGCTCGCTCGCGGACGGCGTGCAGCACCGCCGTCTTGAGGCCACTGAAGGAAAAATCGTAGTAGTCCGCGTCTCCCGGCTTCTGGTCGCGCCGCGTCATCGGACGCGAAAACCGGATCGGCGGCGCATCCCCCCTCCCACCCTCGGCGGCAAGACGCTCGATGTGCCGGCCGCCGGGGTAGGGGAGCCCGAGCAGCTTCGCGACCTTGTCGAACGCTTCACCCGCCGCGTCATCGCGGGTCGAGCCGAGCAACCGGTAGCTCCCCCAGCTTTCAACGTCGAGCAGCAGGGTGTGCCCGCCGCTGACGAGCAGTGCGGTGAACGGCGGCACGGCCTCACGATGCTCGATCGACGTCGCGAAGAGATGCCCCTCCATGTGATGCACCCCGACCAGCGGAATTCCCGCGCTGAACGCCAATGACTTGGCGAAGCTGACACCGACGAGCAATGCACCGACCAGGCCCGGCGCGTTGGTCACCGCCACCGCATCGATGTCGCTGATGGACGTACCAGCGTCCCCGAGCGCGCGCCTGACGACCGGGACGATCGCGGTGAGGTGCGCACGCGAAGCGATCTCGGGGACCACGCCCCCGAAGATCCGATGGATATCCTGCGAGAGGATGACCAGTGACTCGAGCGTCGTGACATCGCCGCTGCCGGTGAGCACCGAGGCGGACGTCTCGTCGCAGGAAGTCTCGATCGCGAGGATGCGCGTCACGGTCCCCGCCTCACGGAAGCCGCACCCCGGCACTGTCGGCCGACGGCGCGAAGCTCGTGTCAGCCGGTGTCGAGTCCCTGGTAGCGGTAGTGTCGGTGATCTCGGGGATGACTCGCCGAAGCTGCAACGTCACATTGCGCGGCCGCACGTCTCGCACGACCGCGTTCACCCCGGCGGGGAGATCGACGTCGGCCGGTCCGAGCTCGAGGCTGACCTCGCCGCTGCTGCTGCGCACCCGCCTGACGATCACCGGCGAGGCGTTGTACAGCTTGAGCAGCTCACGACCGCGGCCGAGCACGAGTGCCCGCACGGCCGGCAGTGGGCCGGCGATGACGATGCCACTGTCGACGACGGGCGCGAAGCGGATCGGGATGATCTGTTCGGTCGGTTCTTCCGCGCTCACGACCGCCCAGAGCACCAGCGCGAAGAAAAGCGCCGCCGCTTTCAATCCGAGACGCTCGACGAAAGCGCTGTGGAGCGCGCTTCGCCAGCGGGGCCGGCGCGGCGCGGTCACCGCCCCCCGCCGGCGTTCTGCACGACGAGCTGGCTGGCTCCGTCGCGCTCCGCCGCCTTCGCGTTAGGCAGCGCCGCCGGGGCGGCGCCACCGCCACCGTCTTCCGCCAGCAGCTGGGCGACGAGCGCGCGCGTCCCGGACGAGCTCCAGTCGGTCGCGCCGATGACCTTCTTCCGGATCACGCCGTCGCGCCCGAGCACGAACGTCTCCGGCACTCCGGTTGTCTGGTAGGCCCGCTGGATGTCGTGCGTCGGATCATGAAGGATCTCGAACGTCAGTCCCAGATCCCGGGCAAAGGAGCGCACCGCTCTTTGCTGCCCCGGGTCATCGACGCTGACCGCTACGATCTTGAGCCCTCGCGGGGCAAACTCGCGGTGGAGCGCCTCGATCGACGGCATCTCCGCGCGGCAGGGAGCGCACCAGGTCGCCCAGATGTTGAGCAGCACGACCTCTCCGCGATAGTCCGCCAGCGTCTTGTCCGCCGTACCGTCGGCAACTTCGCGCGATGTGAACGCTCCGTTAGGCGCTGACGGGTAGATCGGCTCGAGCAGCGGGGTCGCCGTGAACACGGGCGCTTTCGCGCCGACGCTCACCGGAAAGAGCTCGACCGACATCGTCTTTGTCGCGACGAACAGCCCGATCGCCAGCACCGCGACCACGCTGCCGACGACGGCCCACTGCTGGCGGACGGTCATGCCTTCGCCATCGTGAGCTGTCGCAGCGTCGCGATCTCGATCGTCAGGTCCGGCGCCGTGAACACTGCGTTCCCGGCAACGAACGCATCGGCGCCCGCCTCACGCGCGGCTGCGATGGTCGTGCGATTGATGCCGCCATCGACCTCGAGCCGGGCGCTGCTCTTCGCGGCATCGAGCATGCGCCGGGCCCGGGCGATCTTGTCGAGCGAGCGCGGGATGAACTGTTGCCCGCCGAAGCCGGGGTTCACCGTCATCACGAGCAGGATGTCGAGGTCGGCCAGAACGTCCTCGACGCTCGACAGCGGAGTTCCCGGATTGATCGCCACCCCGGCCATGCAGCCCAGCTCACGGATCCGCGCGAGCTGTCGCTGGAGATGCGGCGCCGCTTCGACGTGAATCGTCATCGTCGCCGCGCCAGCGGCCGCGAAATCATCGAAGTATTTCTCCGGCTCGACGACCATCATGTGTACGTCGAGCGGAAGTCGTGTCGTCCGCTTCGCCGTCTCGATCAGCTTCGCCCCGAACGTGAGATTCGGGACGAAGCACCCGTCCATCACGTCGACATGGAGCCAGTCGGCGCCTCCGTCCTCGCAGCGGCGGAGGTCGGCGGGCAGCCTGGCGAAGTCGGCGCTGAGGAGCGACGGAGCCAGAATTACGGCGCGCTGTGGGCTGGCTGGCGACAATGCAATGAGAGTTTGGAGAACAGCAGTACGGCGACCGCAAAAATAGTAACGCCTGCTACTAAATCAGTCTTCCGGCGGCGGTACCATCCCGATGCCGGCCGACAGGCGGAGCTGGACCGTCGTGCCGGAGGGAACAGTACGGCCGGCGGTTGGAGACTGCGAGATGACCGTGCCGGCCGGCGCGGTCGAGACCGAGTCGAGGCCGCTGCCGGAGACGAGCAGCCCGATCTGCTCGAGCGCTGACCGCGCGTCGGCGTAGGGGCGCCCCACCACGTTAGGCAGCGTCACCGACGATGGACCGCCGCTGACGATGAGCCCGATCGCGCCGACTGGCGCCTTGGCGCCGCCGGCGGGCTTCGACGCGAGCACGGTGCCGCGGGCGGCGTCGTTCGATTGCTGCGTGACCTCGCCCACCGAAAAACCCGCCTCCTCGAGCGCGCGCTCGGCGTCGCGCCTGGACATGCCCTGGGTCTCGGGCACGGTGAGCGACCGCTGCCCGGCACTGGTGACGACGCTGACTGTCTCCCCGGGCCGTGCGACCGAACCGCCGAGCGGGGTCTGCTCGATGATCGTACCCGCCGGCGAGCCCTCGCTCGGGCGTGACGTGCCCTGCTTGATCTTGAAGCCGAGCTTCGTCAGGCGGCGTGTCGCGTCATCGATGGTCATCCCCGTCAGGCTCGGCACCGTGATGTCGTCAGGCCCACCACCGCCGGGGAAGACCGCGACGGCGATCACGACGTATGCGGCGGCGAAGCCGAGTGCGGCCGAGATCAGGTAGGGCATGCCTCGCCGCAGCCCGGTGCGCACACTCATCGGCTGCCAGCGTTGACGGGACGATTCATCGCGCTCGCCGCAGGCGGGCGGCGAAGGCGCCGTCGGCGCCGTGGCGCTGGGGGAGCACGCGCAGCCGCCCCGCATCGAGCACCGCGTCCGGCACCGCGCCGTCAGGCGGTGGCTCGAGCGACCAATCCGGATGCTCGCTGAGGAAGCTCTCGATCTGCTCGTCGTTCTCCTCCGGCTCGAGCGAGCAGGTGCTGTAGACCAGCAGCCCGCCCGGCCGAACGACGGTCGCGGCGGCGCGGATGATCGCTCGCTGAAGCGCGCCGAGCACCGCGAGGTCGGACATCTTGAGGCGCCAGCGAGCGTCTGGGTGCCGCCGAAAGGTGCCCGTCCCGGTGCAGGGCACGTCGATCAGCACGCCATCGACGTCGTCGAGCGCCGGAAGACGCGCATCGGCCACGAGCAGCTCGACGTTCTGCGCTTCGAGGCGGGCGACATTCTGCGCCACCCGAGCCAGCCGCGAGGCCGACGCATCGCTCGAGATGACGAGTCCCGCCGTCCGCGACAGCTCGAGCGTCTTCCCGCCCGGCGCTGCGCAGAGGTCAGCGACGATCGCGCCGCTCGCGAAGCAGGCGTACTTCGTCACCAGCGTCGATGCCGGGTCCTGAACGTGAAAGAGTCCCTGCTTGTATGCACCGAGCTCGGTGAGCCCGACCGGCGGCGCGGAGATCGTCATGCTGTCGGCAACGAGCGGCGCATCGGTGACATGCACGCCTGCCGCTTCGAGCGTCGCCTCCAGCTGCTCACGCACGACATGCCACGGTCGCACGATGATCGGTGCTTCGAGATTGTTCGCGACGAGCAGGCGCGCGGTCTCCTCCGCCCCCCACCGTGCGACCCAACGCGCAACCAACCAGCGGGGGTGCGAATGCTCGAGTGCGAGCGCATCGATCGGATCGGCCGGCGTCGCGAAGGTGAGTGCCTCACGCTCTCGGTCGAGTCGGCGCAGCACCGCGTTCGCGAGCTTGCTCGCGCCAATCCCGTGACGCCGCTTCGCCAGCTCCACCGTCTGTGCGATCGCCGCGTAGGCCGGAACACTCCCCATCGCGAGCAGCTGCTGCGCACCGAGGCGCAGCAAGTCGGCCAGGTCGGCGTCGAGCCGGGCGAGACCGCCGTTGACTCGCGCGGCGAGGAGCGCGTCGAGTCGCGAGCGGTGCCGCAGCATCCCGTAGACGAGCTCGCGAGTCCACCGCCGGTCGCGCGCGTCGAGACCGATGGTCCGGCGATCGAAGGCCGGATCCAGCAGGTCACCGCCGCGCATGTCGGCGCAGATCGTCGCCGCGGCGACGCGGGCCTCGGTGACGCCGCCGACCGTTGCCCCGGCGTCTCGAGAGGTGCTTTGCATCATTCTCCTAAGATAAGCGCACGTCCGGTATCGAACAGCGCCGCCGCCGGGCCGCCACCGCAGGCCCCACCAATGCCGCCCGCATCACGACAGACTTGAAACATTTGGCGTACTTCTGGCAGATTGTGACATACAGTACGAAACTGCACAAGGCTGGAGTGGCCCGAAACGGCTGACGTGAGGGCTGGGCTCAACGCGGGAGGGTGATGCCGCACGCTGATGTCTTACGTACTCTGGTGTCGGAGTTGGAACGGGTCGGGGTCGATGCCGACCACATGGTGGCGGGACTGAGCGCGCACGCCAGTGAGGCGATTCGCGCGCTCCGTTCGCTGCCCGACAACGCCGGACCAGCCGCGTTCCTCGCTCGTTTTCGCATCGAAACGGAAATCGCCCTGCGCGCCGACGGAACGGCGCGCGAGGTGCAGGTGGCATCACCTGATTCCGCTCCCCGCGCCCCGGAGATCGGTCGCGGCGCCTGACCAGCAGGCGCCGCTCCGGAAACCCGCGGTGCGCGCTGCCTAACGTTCCGCCCTTTTTTCCGTGACCATCACCTCGGCCGGAACCGAAGTCGGCGTCGGCTATGCCGGCCGCCAGCGGGTGCGCCTCTCGCACCCGGCCTCCGGCACGGCCGACGTCTACGCGCACGGCGGCCAGGTGCTCTCATGGCGTCACCCGACGGGGGAGGTGCTGTTCCTCAGCACCCGGGCTGACGCGCGGCAGGAGACGCACGCCGGGATCCCGATCCTCTTCCCCCAGTTCGGGAAGGGAGTAGGCGCGACCACCGGACCGCTCCCCCAGCACGGCTTCGCCCGCAACGGCGAGTGGAAGATCGGCGAGCACGGCGTCGATTCGAAGGGCCGCGCCACCGCCACGCTCTCGCTTCGCCCCACGCCTGACGTTCGCGCACTCTGGCCGCACGACTTCCGGCTCGACCTCGACGTCGTGCTCGGCAGCACACTCAAACTGACGATGCGCGTCGCCAACGCCGGTGCCGCGCCCTTCAGCTTCACCGGCGGCTTCCACAGCTATTTCCGTGTCGCCGATGCCCGCACCGCCCGCGTCGAGGGACTGCAGGGACTCCGTTACCGCGACAAGACGGCAGACTGGGCTGAAGCCACCGACACCGACCCCGCACTCTCGCCTAACGGCGAGACCGACCGCGTCTATCTCGGCGCCCCGACCCGCCTCCGTCTCCGTGACACGGCGCGGTGCCTCCGCATCGAGAGCACTGGCTTCGCAAACGTGGTCGTCTGGAATCCGGGGCCGGAGCTCAACGACAACTTCGACTTCGCTCGGGAGGAGTGGTCGCAGTTCGTCTGTGTCGAACCCGCGACGGTCTTTGCGCCCGTCGTTCTCCCCTCCGGCGGCACCTGGCGCGGCGAGCAGACCGTCTGCATCGAGACGTGATTCCGGCGGTCAGTGCCTAGGTCAGCCAGGCATCGCGCCGACTTTCGATGAACTCATCATCGAGCAGAAACGGGTACGCCGCACAAACCCGATCGATCTCCTCACTCTGGCCCGGCGATAGCTCCTCTCGCTCATCCAGGCACCACCGTCCGGCGAGCAATCCCTGTCGCCGGAGGACCTCGTGGATTCCCGGGATACAGCCCGCAAAGGCGTGCGCTGCGTCGAACATGGCGGCATTCAAGTCGGTCAGGGCGGCACCCTCGTGGAGCAGGCCGACACCAGGCCCCCCGCGTCCGCCCTTCGCTCGTTCGAGCAGGGCAACGGCGCGTTCTGTCCCGGTTGCCCACTGGCCTAACAGGCCGCCGTCGAACCAGCGGGTCCGCTCCACGCCTTCGCTCCGTCCCGGGAATGGGGTGACGAGATCGCCGACGATGTTGTCGTCGTTGCCCGTGTAGAGCGCGATGTCGCTGCGCCCCGATTCGATGATCGCGCGAACGGCGTCAAGCGTACGATAGCGGTCGAAGGGCGCAATCTTCACCGCCCAGACGTTCTCGATCTCGGCGAACGCGCGCCAGAACTCGTAGCCCAGCACCCGACCGCCGACCGCGGGTTGCAGATAAAACCCGAACAGTGGAATCACATCGGCGACTGCACGGCAGTGCGCCAGCAGATCGGTGTCGCTCGCCCGCGGGAGTGCGGCGAGGCTGAGCAGGCCGGCATCGTAGCCTGACGCGACCGCGGTCTCCGCCTCGCGTGCTGCCTGCGCCGTGCCCCCGGCGAGGCCTGCCACCATCGTGAACGGGCGCGGTCCCGTCGCGAGGGAAGCGCGCGCCGTCTCTGCGGCGAGTTCGAGCACCGGGCGATACAACCCATGCTTCGGCTCACGAATCGCGAACTGCGTCGTATGCACGCCGACCGCGAGCCCGCCCGCACCGGCAGCGAGGTAGTAGCGCGTCAACGCGCGCTGGCGGCGCTCGTCGAGCTTCCGCTCCGCGGTGAGCGCGAGCGGATGCGCGGGAATGACGACGCCGTTGCGCAGATTCCGCCGCGCGCTGATCGCTTTCAAAAGGTCCCGTCCCGCTGCTCGAAGCCGGTCGGCTTGCCCAACAGCGGGCGCCCCGCTTTCACCCACTCCGCCACGCAGTCGAGAAGCGTATCGAGCGTCATCTCCGGCGGTCCGATCAGCGAGTGCATCCGCGACGCGTTGCTCAGCAGCGCGGTTGGCGACTCGGTGCCTTCGAACAGCACCGGTCGCGCCATCCGCTGCGCAATCAGCTCGGCGACCGCGCGAACCGAGATCGTCTCGCCTCCGGTCACGTTTACGACCAGCGGCGGCGACGACGCATGCGGCAGGAGCTCGATCGCGGCACGATTCGCGTCGCCCTGCCAGATCACGTTGGCGTGTCCCATCGCGAGTGGAATCGGCCGCCCTTCCATCACGCGCGTCGCGATGTCCACGAGGACCCCGTAGCGCAGGTCGACCGCGTAGTTGAGCCTGACGATGGCGACGCGCGTCCCCGCTATCGCTGCATAGTGCTCGAAGACTCGCTCGCGACCGACACAGCTCGCGGCATACTCCCCGACGGGACCAGGTGCATCACTCTCCCGCGATCCGCCAGCGGACGGAGCGCTGAGCGGATAGACGTTCCCCGTCGAGAAGGCGACGATGCGCGAACCCGCGTAGCGCTCCGCGCAGATCGCCGGCACGACGACGTTCTGCATCCACGTCCGCGACGGCGAACCAGTCGTGCCGAACTTCTGGCCGGCCATGTAGATGACGTTAGGCGCGGCGGGCAATCGGGCGACCGCGTCGCGGTCGAGCAGGTCGCACGCCACCGTCTCGATGCCGGCGGCCTGCAGCACTTGCTCGGCGGTTGCGGATGAGAACCGCGACACGGCGATCACCCGACGCCGCGCGGTACCGTCGGCCTGCTCCGCGGATCGTACCAGCATCCGCGCCAGCGACGGTCCCATCTTCCCGCCGGCGCCGAGCACGACCACGTCGCCGGGGCAGGCGCGGAGGGCGGCGACAGTCGCGTCGCGCGGCCTCGACAGCTCAGCGTCGAGATCGGCTTCGTTCGCGGGGACGCGCGACAGTGGTCGCATCACGGGCAGAGGCGGCTGCCTAACGCAGGAGCCGAGCGTCCCCTCCGCGCGCCAGGTATTCATTGGCCTCGTTGTAGCCCGTCGGAAGCCCGACGTCGAGGAACCGGCCATCGATCAGGCAGCCGGTCATGAGACCTCGGTTGAGCAGGAGCTGCATCACCGGGATGTCGTCGAGCTCCGCGCCCGGCTCGAGCGTTCCTTCGACCTCGTCGATCGCCTTCCAGACGGCGTGCGTGAACGCGTAGCGGCCGACGCCGGTGTACGCGAGCTTCGCGCCGCCGGTGTCGAACGTCGAGCTCTTCGCGCCCTTGTCGGGAATGTGCGAGATCCGATACTCGTGGCCGGAGATATCGCCGCGGTAGATCGCCGTGGCGCCCTTGGCTCGCGCGTCCTCCGCGCTGATGCCGACGATCGAGACCGCGCTCTTGCCGGTGTTGATCGCGACATCGATCACCTGCCGCAGCGCGGGTGTCTCGCTGAGGAAGAGATTGTCGGGGAGCGCGACTGCGATCGGCGCGCGGCCACAGAACTCCGCGCCAAACCGTATCGCGTCGGCGAGACCGCGCGCCTCGCGCTGGACGGCGAAGGAGATGCGCGCCGGCATCCCATGCGTTCCCGCCTGCCAGGCGAGACGATCCTGGATTGCTTCCTTTCCCGGAGCGATCACGACGAGGAGGTCCGTGATGCCGCTCGCCGCGCACTCGCGGGCGACGCGCTCCACGACCGGGATGCCCGCGACCTCGACCAGCTCCTTCGGTGCGCCGCCGGTAAGCGAGAGCATGCGCGTTCCCTTGCCACCGCAGGGAATGAGCGCGTGATGCGGGGGAGCGTGGGCCATGGGTAGTTGGGTTTCCCTCGTTCGTGCCTGACGTTTCGTCTAGCAGCCGCGCTTCGCCAGGTAGGTCAGTTCGTTCGCGACATCACCCTGCAGCATCCGATTGACCCACTCGACGCCCTGCGCGACCGAGTGATCCATGTTGCCGACTTCGTACCGCCACGCGCCGAACCGTCCGCGCGAGTAGATGTCCTTGGTCTCGAGCCAGGGGAGCGTTCCCTTCAGCGCGGCATCCCGCTCGATCGACGGCGTCGGGTAGGTGTAGTCGCGCGAGATGAGATGAGCGTCGACGATATCGGCGCGATCCTCCTCACGCAGCAGCCTCGTGTTGATCATCCCCTGAATCGTGTCTTCCACCACCTTGCACCGATCCACCGGCTTGAACTCCGAGTGCGAGATCTCGGCGAGCAGCGAGTAGTGGGTCGACGCGTCCGGCACGACCTCGGGAGAATAGTTCGACAGGTAGGTCACGCGATAGAAGGGCGCGTTCCCCTCTGGAAAATACATCCAGCATTTCTTCGACGGTGCTGGCTGCTTGATCCCGACTCCGACGATGTACCCCCCCGAGTGCCTCAGCCGTCCTGCCTGCTCGCGCACGCAATCCGGAACTGCGCCCTGCATCGTCCTGACGAGGATGTCGAGCGGCATGGTATTGAGAAGTATGTCGTAGCGCTCGCGAGTCCCGTCGCCGAGCACGACTTCCTTCGCGTCAGCGTCGACGTACTTCACCTCGGTCTCGAGGCGGAGGTTGGCCTGCACGTAGGGCTGCATCCGCTCGAACAGGCCGCCCGTCCCGCCGTGCAGCGGATACTTGAAGGTCGAATTCGGCCCCCACCCGGCATCGTCGCGGTCGAGGACGACGTTGCCCAGCACGCGCGTGATGTCGACCACAGACACGCGTTCTCCGATCCACTCCTTGTTCATCATCTTCGGGGGATGCGCCCACACCTTGAAGTTGTAGGGCATCATGAAGTGCTTCGCGACCCCGGCCCCGAACACGCCGTAGATAAGCTCCTCGAAGTTGGCGAAGCGCGAGATGTCGAGCGGGTGCTTCTGTGCTTCGACCAGTCCGAGCAGGCATTCGAGAACCACTTCCCTCGGCAGGTACTTGATGTTGTTCTGGAATGGGTAGGGCAGGAAGCGCTCGCACATCCAGACCCAGCTCTCGCGCAGGAGGAGCTGGTACTCGTCGCCCATCAGCCTGTCGAACAGCTTGTCGAAGTATTCGTAATGCGAAAAGAGGACGTGCCCGCCGATGTCGTAGATGAATCCGTTCGGGCTCGTCTCGCTCGATGCCAGGCCGCCGACCTTGTTGCGCGCCTCGAGCATCGTCCAGTTGGTGTAGCCCAGCTCGCGCAGCCGGTAGCCGGCGCCAAGCCCCGTCGGGCCAGCGCCGAGGATGACGATCCGAGGTGAGGCGCTGTTGGACGAAGCGTGAAGCGAAGCAGTACCGGTGCTGGCGACTGGTTGCATTTATCTGGTAGTGGTTGTGCGGAGCAGTTGCGAACGACGCGGCCCGGCCAGGGCTCCGACGCAGCGCCCGAGCGCGTGGTCGAGTGAAGGCATGATCCAGCCGCGCTCACTCGCGAGCGCGCTGTTCCGCGGCCGCCTCGCGAGCAGGCCGAGCTCGGATGCGGCGCGCGGCCGAACGCGCGACTCATCGAGGCCCGCGAGCCGTGCGACATCGCGCGCCAACTGCGCCCACGTCGTCGAACCCCCGTTGACGAGGTGCCAGACGCCACGCTCGCCATCGATCAACAGGTCGAGCGCTGCGTTGGCGAGATCGGGGACGTAGGTCGGTGATACCACGAGGTCGTCGGCGGCGTCGACGGTCTCTCCCGCACGGAGCGACTGCAGCGTCCGCGCGACGAAGTTCGAGTCGTCCCATAGCCCGAAAAAGGCGGCCGTGCGAACGACCAGCGCCGAATGAAGGAGTGCCAGCGTCCGGGATTCCGCCTCTGCCTTGGAGCGGCCGTAGACGCCTAACGGCGATGGCGCGTCGCTCTCGACATACGCTCTCCCTATCGTGCCGCTGAAAACGAGGTCGGACGAGAAGGTGAGCAGCCGGACGTCGTGCTCGGCGCACGCGGCAGCGAGCGTCGCAGCGCCCGCGACGTTGGCCGCCATGCATCCAGCTGGATCGCGCTCCGCGTCATCGACCCGGACCCAGCCCGCCGCATTGACGATCCCCCACGCGCGAGAACAGCTGAGCGCACGGTCGACCGCGGCGCGGTCCGTGATGTCGAGCTCCTGGCGCGTCAACGCCCGCACCGCGAGGCCGCGCTCCGCCGCGATCCGCACCACCGCGCGACCGAGCGTCCCGCCGGCGCCGGCGATGAGGAGCGGGCAGGGTGCGGGCGCATTGGCGCGCCGGGCGCTCGAGCGCGTGCCGCTCCACCAACCGGCGCCAGCGAGTACCGGATCACCGAACTTGCCCGTGGTCGCCAGCCCGTGGGCCATTCGCGAGAGCGCGGTCGCCCGCGGCCGCGGGGCGCGAACGTCGAACAACCCCGATTCGTAGTCGCCGCGCAGCTCCGTGACGAGCGAGCTCCAGTCGCGGGCGCCGAATGCGGCCCACGCGGTGACGGCGCGCACGTCGGCACCACCGGCGCGGGCCTCAAGCGCGGCGCGCCACATCTCGTCGAGCCAGCGCATCTGCTGCTCGCGCGTGCAGGCGAGATGCACTTCGGTCACCGCCAGCGGCAGCCGGTAGCGCTCCCACGCCTCGCCGAGGAGACCGGTTGGCCCGGTCGTGCCGTTAGGCATGGCCCGAACCGCTTCGACGTCGGCGTAGCGGTGACGATCGTTGCCGCCGTGCGTGTCGGCGGGATGGTGCTCGAGCCGCTCGTCGAGCCAGCGCTCGCTCGTGACGTAGTGATTGATGCCGAGCAGGTCGGGGTGACACCCCGGACCGATCGCCTCATCGATTTCGTCATCGCTCACCCCCACGCTCCGCGCATACCCACGAAGCGGGTGGCCGGCATCGAAGCGGCCGGTCAGCATGTCGAAAGTCAGCCAGCGCCTCTCGTTCTCGAATGCGGCCTGGTAGGCGAGCGTCCGCGTCGCCTGGGTCTTGCCAAGATCTTCGGTTTGGATGAGGAGCGCCGCCGGTGTGACCTTCCGGATCGCCGCCATCGCCAGACGGGTCGCGCGGATCTGCGTGAGCAGTGCACGAAGCATCGCGACGCCGTGCCGCTGGTGCGGATACCAGACGCCGTACAGTCCCGCGAACCGCGCAGTCGTCAGCGGCTCGTTCACCGGCGTGAAGCGCGTGACCCACGGATAACGCGCGGCAACGCGCTCGGCGAACACGGCAAGTCGTTCCGGGAACGCCGGATCGAGGAGGCTCGTGTCGAGCGGACCGCTCCCATGGTGCACCAGGCCGATGATCGGGTCGATCCCGAGCTCACGCATCTGCGCCATGCGCCGGTCGGTGAAGCCCCAGGCCTGAGCCTCAGGCACGCCGCGCTCGATCCGCTCCCAGAGAATGGGGTAGCGAATCGTCCGAACTCCCAGCGCGGCGAGGAGCGCGAGGTCTTCCTCGCGGTCGTAGTGACCCGTCAGTGCGAGTTGATCGTGCTGCTCGTCGCCGACCCGGTTGAGAGTGCACTCCAACCCCGCCCACAGCTCGAGCGCGGCCGGCGTGGCCGAAAGAGGTTTGTCAGGCATGGCCGCACGAAACTCCGGGCGGTGCCCCGATCAATCCCCGGTCTCGTCCGCCGTCGTGGCGAGCGCGCGGTTCGCGCGATGCGCCCGCTCGTCGCGGCGCGCGCTGCGGGCGCTGGTCGCGGACGTGCTGCGCTCGCTCCGCGCCCGCAGCGCCTCGCGGACGATTCGCTCCATGCGTGCGACGATGGACTCCCAGGTGTTCGCGCGGGCCTGATCGACGCCACGAGCGATCATCGTGGCATCGGGGGAGTTGAGCCCCATTGCAGCCGCAGTGACGAAATCATCGTGGGTTTCGGCGACGGTCACGACCGGCGTGAAGTTGTGGACGACATCGGAGACCGCCGTAGACACGATCGGCTTGCCGGCGGCCATGTATTCGAGCGTCTTCGTCGGGTTGATGTACTCGGTCGCCTCGTTGAGCGCGAAGGGCATCAGGCACACATCGAAGCCCTTCACGTACGACGGAAGATCCGTATACTGCCGCTGACCGAGCCAGTGGATATTCGGGCCCTGGGGCAACTCGTTGGGATCGACCTTCACGACCGGCCCGACCATCACCAGCGCGGCATCCGAGTTCTCCTCGGCCAGCTTCGCGAGCAGCGCATAATCGAGGCGCTCGTCGATGACGCCGAAGTAGCCCATGATCTTCCCGCCAAGCGACGCGAGCTCTGGCGCGAGGGCCAGATCTTCCGATCGTGCGCGAGCGAAGTGATCGACATCCACGCCACAGCCGAAGAAATGCACGTTCGTGTGGTTGCGTGACTTCGCCTGCCAGAGTTTGTACCCGCCCGTGAACACCACGTCCGAATTCGCGACGAGGTAGCGCTCCCTGTCGACCAGTTGCGTCGGTGCGAAGCGAAACTTCGACAGCTCGTCCATGCAGTCGTAGACGACACCGCGCTCGTTGAACGCGCCGATCATCGCCGGCGCCGGCATCGGCGTGTAGAACCACTGCACCGGGCGCTGGAACGTCGCACCTAACGGTCCGTCGGCCGCGACCTGCTTGCGAACGAGATCGCGGATCACCCCGATCGACTCGTCGTACTGACCGCGAAGCGTACCGGGAAGCAGGGGCACGGCGCGATGCACGCACGGCAGCGGCAGCGTGACGTCGAGCCGCGCCGCAGGGATGTCGTCGAGGTAGACTGGCTCTTCGACGAAGAGCACGTGCGCGCGGGTCGCGATCCGCGACAGGAGCTGCTGCGGCCGTTGCCACACGAAGTCCCAGCGCAGGTGGCTATGGACGATGAAGGACACGTCGAGCGTATCCGCGGCCTGGGAGGGAAGCGGGCTGGGCATGATCGGATGAACGAAATGCTTCGGGAATGGCCGCGACTCGTGGCGGCTGGCGCGCTTTCGAGAAAGCAAGTGACGTGCCCGGATGTTTACACCCGCAAAGGCACTTCATCCGTGCCGATCAAACCCGGAAAACGACAAAAAAAAGAGTGGGCGACCGGTTGTCGCCCACTCTCGTCCCCCGCGGGCGCGCGACCCGGCGCGACCGGCCGGTCAGCGTTAGGCGCTCGCCCCACTGGCCACGGCCTCATCTCCCCCTGTTCGCTCGTCCCCCGCCAGGACACCGCGCCACTGGCGGATGATCTCCTTGTACCGCACTCCCACCGGGCGAATCTTCCGCTCGAGATCGTACATCCCGACCGCATGCAGGTCGTTCCGCTCGATACGGAGCGCGTGCTGCCAATCGATCTGGTCGGTGAGCGAGTACCAGGTGAAGCCCGTTACCGGGATCCCCGATGCGCGCAGCGCGATGATGTCGTTCCACTGATGGTCCAGCCAGTCGACCGCGAGGTTGCTGACGCGATTCGTCTCGCAGTGAAAGAGTGGGACGCGATAGCGCTGGTAGTACTGCGTTGCCAGCCGCTTGAACCCCATCGGCTTGCGGCAGCCATTCTGACGTCCGGTCGATGCGACGCGGTGCTCGCAGGTCGGGTAGTAATCAACCCCGAGCCAGCGCTGTCCGACCGCGCGCTTCTCGCGGAAGAAGCTCAGCTCATTCGAGGGGACGCCATGCTCGTTGAGGAAACGCGCCATTCCGGGTGCGAGCTCGTGGCCCATCGTGAGGTCGAGTGACAGCTGCTTCAACCCGTTCCAGCGGTCTGCTTCCGCGCGAGCGCCTGCACCCGCCGGATGGAAATGTTCGATCGACTCGCCCTGGACGATGATCGCGTCCGGCCGCTCCGACAGGATCGCCTCGACCGCGAGCTCGTGCGCCATGCAGAGGTTGCGCATGGCGCGGACGAATGCCGCGTCGCTCGCCTCGCACTCGTTCCACCATCCGCGCAGGGCGGAGAAACTCGCGCAGACGAAGATCTCGTTCACCGGCGTGTAGTGCCGCACCCACGGATAGCGCTGCGCGAAGGCGCGCGCATACTCCGCGAAGAGCACGGGGAACGCCGGATCCTGGAAGCCGCCCAGCCACGACGGCACCCCGAAATGACAGAGGTCGGCGATGACCGTTAGGCCGAGCTCCTTGAGCCGGGCCATCTGCGGGTCAGCGTGATCCCAGTCATAACGGTCCGGTGACACGTGTGTGCGATAGTACGGCGGCCCATAGCGGAGCGCATTCAGCCCGCTCTCGCGCACGAGGGCGAAGTCCTCCTCCCAGCGCGCATAGTGGCCGCACTTGTCCATCTGGTCGATGCGAACGCCGCCGGCGATGGTCGGATAGCTGTTCTCGATGCCGGTTGCGAAAAGAAACGGAGACGGCGACATGCTCGGGGTCCCGGTTGCGGGTGCAGTCGGTGTTGGAATCGATGCGAGGACGGCAGGCGTTCGCCGGAGAGGCTCGCGTCACCCGCGTGCGGACGCCCTGTGGGAGCGTCGTGACGCATGAAGACGAGCGAGGCGGCCGGCAGGGAACAGGTGAGTCCGGTGGCCGCGTGGGTCTCTCGTGTCCTTTGATCCTACCCCGGGACACACCTCGGGTGCCCGCGGCCGACGCCCTACAAGCGCGCTTCGACCGATGCGCCCCGCGCGGCCTTCGAGAGCCAGAGGCGGGGCGCGATTCCGAACTTGGCAACGTAGTCCCGCTCGATCCGCGGCGCGGCGGCGTTGAGCGCGTCCTCCGATCCGACCGCGATGATGCATCCCCCCCAGCCAGCGCCCGTCAGGCGGGCCCCGCGGACTCCTGTCTCCGCTACCGACCGCTCGACCAGCCAGTCGAGCTCCGGGCGCGAGCACTCGTACAGGTCGCGAAGCGACGCATGCGAGTCGAGCAGCAACTCGCCGCTCAGCGGGCGCCCCGACCGCAGCATCGCGACCGCTTCCCGCACCCGTCGCGTCTCACGCGAGACATGCATCGCCCGCTGCCCGAGCGGAGCGGGGAGCGCCGCTTCGTCGACCTGGTCAGGTGTGGCCGCGGCCAGCGAGCGCAGCCCCGGCCAGTGCCCCTGCAGCGCAAGCAACGCCTGCTCGCACTCGGCGCGGCGCTGGTTGAATTCCGAGTGCCGCAACGAGCGACGCACGCCGCTGTCGACGATCAGCACCGCGTCGGCGAATGGAGCGTCGTCCGTCTCGGTCGTTTCACAGTTGAGGTGCAGCGCATGGCGCTCGGTCGAGAGCGCCGACGCGAACTGGTCCATGATTCCGCAGGCGACGCCGACGAATCCCGTCTCCGCGCGCCACGCGGTCATCGCTACCTCGCGCAGCGGGAGCGCGATGCCGAGCGCCGTCGAGATGGCGAGGCCGGCTGCGACTTCGAGCGCCGCCGAGGAGCTGAGTCCGGCCCCTGCCGGCACGTCGCTGACGACAGCCGCGTTGACCGAGACATTCCCGCGCCGGCCATCGCTGCCTGACGGTGAGGCGACGAGCGGTGCGGCCACCCCGGTGATGTAGTCCCACCACCGCTCGCTCCGCACCGGATTCGTCAGCGACGCCTCACCGACGTTCGCCTCGTTCGACGACACCGCACGCAGCACCGATCCGCCGGCCGCACGGTCCACCGAGACAGCGACCCAGGTACGCCGCTCGATCCCGATCGGCAGGACCTCCCCGCCGTTGTAATCGGTATGCTCACCGATCAGGTTGACCCGACCGGGTGCCGAGGCGACGACGTCCGGCGCGCGACCGAAGCGCTGCTGGAACAGGTCGCGCGCCGCGGCGGCGTCGGGGATCGAGTCGGTGGTCGGCATCGTCGGGAATCGAGCGGAGTGTGCGGCGCGAGAAACGCGCCCGTCAGGGAAGTGTCGCTCCCGGGGGGGTGCCCCGGACAAAGACGACCTTCACGGTTCGTTGCTTTTCAGTGCGCACCAGCGGGCTGCCGGTCGGCATCTCGAAGCTAGTTACTCCCTGGGCGCTGTCGAGGATCATGATCGATGGTACGATCTCCCGGAACAGCGACGTGACCTGCATCCTGCGGATCGTCGGATCCAATCGTTCGGGCCGGGTCAGCGACATCACGATGCGCCGGACCTGATAGTCATCCGGATCGAGATAGGCGATCCCCTCGATGTCCGGCGCGTTGATGCGCGTGTCCGCCTCGAAGTCCACGCGGATGTAGCGTTTTCCATTCACCTTCTCGACGCCGCCGTAGTGAAAGCAGTGTGAGTAGTGGAATCCCGAATCAGCCAGCTGGACGAGTCCCGGGATGTTCAACTGGCGCACCTGCCGTCCACGCTCGTTGACGGTGCTGATCACCTGCCCCGCGCGATACGGCCACAGCACGGCGCCATCGATGACCATCGTGTCGAGCCCGAGCCCGCGAATCACTTCGTTGGCCTTTCGCTGCGTCACGCGCCGTTCCATCTGGAAAACGAATGGAAACTGACGTCCAAGCGCGACAGCGCGGTCCGCGTTCTCCCTGAGCTGCCCGAAGATCGCCGCGAGCGTCGGCTCGTACCTCGGGTCTGGCGGCCCCGGGTTCACGCACGGTCCCGGAGCGACGACCCGCATCTCGGACAGCTGCACCGTTAGGTGGACGAGCCGCAGCTCGAGCCCGGGAGTGCCCTCCGCCGAGACGGTGACCACCGTGTCGAGCGGCAGGAAGCCGAGGTGCCGCGCCCTGATCCGATACGTGCCCGCGTCGAGCCCCGCGAAGATGAATCGCCCGCCGTCATCGGTGAGGATCTGCCGATCGGTGGAAACGATCGATACGACGCTGTACCCGAGCGGTCCTCCCGCCGGATCGCTTACCGATCCGCGCACCACAAACCCGCCCTGCGCGAGCGCCACCGCCGGCACGACCGCCACGGCGACGAGCAGGCTGACTAACGCTCGCGCCGAGCTTCGGCTGACGGGTGAGGGAGACACGATCCGATGCTACTGCTTCGCGCGGTCGAGCGAAAGCGGCGCGGTTGTCCGGTCAGCCGAGTTTCTCGCCCACGTCGATCCCTCTTCCTCGCGCGAGATCCTCCGGCGCCATCCGGGTCTTTCCCGCCGGCTGCACCTGCGTGATCCGCACGGCGCCGTCGCCACAGGCGACGATCATGCCCTGGTCGGTGATCTCGACGATCTTGCCCGGCGCGTGGTTGGTGTGCGGGAGGATGCGCGAACCGTAGAGCTTGAGCGGTTCTCCACGATGCGTCGTGTGGGCGCCCGGCTTGGGATCGTACGCACGCACAGACCGGCAGACGAGTACGGCCGGCTGGGCCCAGTCGACGCGCGCCGTGTCGCGGTCGATCTTTCCCGTATACGTGGCGAACCGGTCATCCTGTGGCTCTTCACGCGCCCGCCCTAACGTGATCAGCGTCATCGCCTCGATCAGTGCGAGGGCGCCGAGCTCGGAGAGGCGCAGCTGGAGCTCGCCTAACGTTTCGTCGTCGGCGATCGGCGTCGCGGCCTGGAGCACGATTGGCCCGGCGTCGAGCGCGGGGACCATCCGCATGATCGTCACCCCCGTTTCGTGGAAGCCGCCGAGGATGGCGCCCTGGATCGGGGCGGCGCCGCGGAGCTTCGGCAGCAGCGAGGCGTGAACATTGAAGCTTCCCATTGGCGGCAGGTCGAGAACCGCCTTCGGGATGAGGTGACCATAGGCGACGACCACCGAGATTTCCGGCTCCATCGCGCGGAGCGCGGCCATGAATTCGTCCCCGCGCGGCTTCTCCGGCTGCAGTAGCGGAATCCCTTCCTCGATCGCAATCGCCTTCACCGGCGAGGGCGTGAGCTTCGACCGCGACCGGCCCTGCGGCTTGTCCGGCTGCGTCACGACGGCGACGACATCGAAGTCCTCGCCGATCAGGGCGCGCAACGGCGGCGCCGCGAACTCGGGCGTCCCCCAGAAGACGACGCGCAGTTAGAGCTCCTCGTCGCGGTGGTGATGCCCGGCGATTTCGTCTGCCGTCAGCGTCCGGATGTATCCGGGATACTTGGCCTTGATGCCGGCCCACTTGGCGAGCGCCGCCTTCCGGCGCAGCACGCTCAGGTGGTCGATGAACATGCGGCCGTCGAGATGATCGATCTCGTGCTGAAGGCAGCGCGCGAGCAGTCCCTCGGCGTCGAGCTCGAATGCGTTGCCCTCGCGGTCGAGCGCGTGGACCTTCACCCGCTCGGCGCGCGTGACATCGCCGTAGACGTCGGGAATCGAGAGGCAGCCTTCTTCCCCCTTCACCTGCGCGCCCTCGTCGCTGACGATCGCCGGGTTCACGATCGCCAGCGGCGCGTCATCGACGTCGACGACCGCGATGCGCTCGGTACGCCCGACCTGCGGCGCCGCGAGCCCGATCCCGTGCGCCGCGTACATCGTCTCGAACATGTCGTCGATCAGCCGGCGATGATCGTCGGTCACGGCGAGAACCTCCTTGGTGACCTGGCGGAGCACGGTCGAGCCGAGGACGTGGATGCGGAGGATGCTCACGTGCTTCTCGCCGACGTTAGGCGGTCTTGTCGGCCGTCCCGACGCTGATCACGCGCGCGATGCTCGACCGCTCGATGAGGAGGCGCGCGTCGGCGCTCTTGATCGTGATCCGGTCGGTGGGCGTCTTCGCCGACGCGCCATCCTTCATCGCCTCCTTGATGTGGACGACCTCGCCGACCAGGCCACCCGTCGTGACGATCTCGTCGCCACGTTTCACTTCGTTCACGCGCTTCTCGTGCTCCTTCCGCTGGCGCTGCTGCGGAAGAATCATGAAGAAGTAGAAAATCACGAAGATCATCCCGAACATGAACACCTGCTGGAACGCGCCATTCGAATTCGACGGCGCCATCAGGACGAGCAGGGCGGGAAGGAAGGTGAACGACATCATGGGGTCCGGGAGAGGGCGGAGGCGGTGTTTCCAGCGTGATAACGCTCGAGCCATTCGCGGCTCCAGCGGTCGAACTCACCGGCGCGGATCATCGCACGCGCGTCGTGCATCAGCGTCACGAGGAAATGTACATTGTGCAGCGAGAGGAGTCGAAGTCCCATGATCTCGTCGCTCGTCACGAGGTGCCGGAGGTAGGCCCGCGAAAAGCGGCTGCAGAGCGGACAGCGGCAGCGTTCGTCGAGCGGGCGCGGGTCGGCGCGGAACTCCGCGCGTTTCACGTTGACGCGGCCGTTGCTCGTGAACGCGGTGCCGTTTCGGCCCATGCGAGTCGGGGCGACGCAGTCGAACAGGTCGACGCCGCGTCGCACTCCTTCAATCAGGTCTTCCGGAAAGCCGACGCCCATCAGGTAGCGTGGGCGGTTGCGCGGCAGCGACTGGTCCATCGTCTCGAGCATCGCGTACATGTCCGGCTTTGCCTCGCCTACCGAGAGGCCGCCGATCCCGAAGCCTGCCCAATCGCCAACTGCGGCCGCGTGGCGTGCTGCTTCGCGACGAAGCGCGGCGTGAATCCCCCCCTGAACGACCGGGAAGAGCGCCTGCTCGCCGTACGGGTGTCCCTCGGCATCGCCGTCGCGCCCCAGTCGCTCGAACTCCGCCCGGCAGCGCTCGAGCCAGCGGATGCTTCGCTCGCTCGCGTCCTGCGCGACCGCTTGCTCGCTCTGCCCGGGGATGACGTGGTCGAATTGCATCATGACGTCGGCGCCGAGGTTGCGCTCGATGCGCATCACGAGCTCCGGGGTGAAGTGGCGGCTCGAGCCGTCGAGATGGCTCTTGAACTCGACGCCATCCTCACTGACGCTGCGCAGGTTCGCCAGCGAGAACACCTGGAAGCCGCCCGAGTCGGTGAGAATCGGTCCGTCCCACCCCATGAACCGGTGCAGTCCGCCGAGCGCGCGAATGACCTCGTCGCCCGGACGAAGGTGCAGGTGGTACGCGTTGGAGAGGATCATCTGCGCGCGCATCGTCCGCAGTTCGGCGGGATCGATCGCCTTGACCGTGGCGAGGGTGCCGACCGGCATGAATGCCGGGGATTCGACGGCGCCATGGGGCGTCGTGAAAACGCCGGCGCGTGCGGCGCCGGCGGTGACTTCTACATCAAATTGGAACGCTGAGGGTTGGCTGGACAACTCGGCCGGGTGCGGGCGGTCAAAGCGAGATGGCCGCCTTTCCCGTCACTCCGTACGCGTCGCGTACGCAGCTGTAGCGGACAGCCATGTCGTAGCGTGGAGTATACACTTGTTGCGCCTTGTCCCGGAAGCGCGGGGGCAGCAGGGCGGCCAGATCGATGACGGTCGCGTCGATCCGCTCGTTGCCCGACGACTTCAGCATCCGCGCCTGGATCTGGTTGTCGAACGCATCCTGCGAGATGCGCACCGATACCATGCCGCGCTGCACTTCATCGAATCCGCTCATCTCCTCGCACGCGTTGCGCACGACCGTATCGATCGCCATGCGCATCTCGTCCTCGGTGATCACGCCGCCGACGACGTTGTTTCGCGTGCTGACGACGCCCCCGAAGGACGCGCAGGCCGACAGCGAACCCAATGCTGCGACGGTCATCGCGATCATGCCAACACGGACCACTCGACTCCAACCCGCCTGACGGGACGTGCTCGCTCCCACCGACATGTCGTTTCTCCTCGATGCGCGGCGCGAGAGGGCGCCGGTGCCGCGCGGCGCCGATCCGGCGACGCTTCGAAGGGTGCTCATGCAGAACGCGGGCCGCTCGGGTTCGCTTCCCTTTCGCCTCGCCATTCAGGGGTCAGAGCTGCAGGGTCGTGAGTGCGGTTCCTTTGCCGCACGAATAGCCGATGGTCATCATCGAGGTCCGGAGCTCGTCGGTCTGCCCCTCCTGCGGGTCGAACTTCAATCGGGCGGTGAGCGCGCCCCAGACGGTATTGATTCGCTCGTCGTTGCTCGGCCGGGTGAACTCGACCTTCTGGACGGCGCCGCTCCGGTCGACCTGAACTCGCGCCCGGGCCTCCCCCGACGCGAAGCTACCCGTCCCCATCAGGCGCGGACATTCGACGGTCAGCAGCTGATCGGATTCCTCGCGGAATTCGTCCTGGCTGAGCCGCGCTTCACCGGGGGTCGGGACGTAGTAGGTGGAAGTCCGCGCGCACGCGGCCAGTGCCGCAACCCCGATCACGGCGATGGCGCCAACCCGCCCCAGCGTCCGACGCGTCTCAGATGATGACCATCGCGTCGCCGTACGAATAGAACCGATATTTCTCATCGACCGCCTCCTTGTAGGCCCGCATCGTCAGGTCGTACCCGGCAAACGCCGCGACCAGCATGACGAGCGTCGATCGCGGAAGATGAAAGTTGGTGATCAACCTGTCCACCAGCCGGAAGCGATATGGAGGGCGGATGAAGATGTTGGTCTCCGCCTCACGCGCACCGAGGGAGCCGTCAATTCCCGCGGCGCTCTCGAGCGCCCGGCAACTGGTCGTACCAACGGCCCATACGGCTTTCTTCGACGCGCGCGCCGCGGTGATGGTTGCCGCCGCCTCGGCGGGAATCGTGAACCATTCGCTGTGCATCTCGTGTGCGGCGGGGTCATCGCTTTCCACGGGCTTGAAGGTTCCCGCGCCCACGTGGAGCACCAGCTCTGCCCGCGCCACTCCCTTCGCCGCGAGCGCAGCGAGCAGCTCGGGGGTGAAATGCAGTCCGGCGGTGGGTGCAGCGACGGAGCCTCGCTCGCGAGCGTACACGGTCTGATACCGCTCGGCGTCCACCAGTTCGTCGGTTCGATCGACGTAGGGGGGGAGCGGAATGTGTCCGAAGCGATCGATCGCTTCATCGGCGGGAAGGCCACCGGTCTCCAGCCTCACGATGCGGGTCCTCCGCTCGGTGACGCCCAGGATCTCGACATCGAATCCGTCGGCGATGCGGACGCGCCGGCCGGCCTTGAGCTTTCCTCCAGGCTGCACCATCGCCTCCCATTCATCGTCGCCGAGGGGCCGGAGGAGGAAGATTTCGGCGCGTGCCCCACTCTTGTCCCGGGTCCCAATGAGTCGCGCCCGAAGCACACGGGTCGCATTGAGAACGAGGGCATCCCCGGGCGCGAGGTATTCGACGAGGTCGCGGAAGCGCCGATGCTCGATATGGCCGCTCGCGCGATGGAGCACGAGCAGCCGGCTCTCGTCACGTCGCTCCGCCGGCCGTTGCGCAATCAGGCTCGCGGGAAGCTCGAAATCGTAGTCAGCGGTGCGGTCGCCGCGGGGTTGAGGCACGCGACAAACATAACGTGTGGCGCCCGGCGCCCCCTTTCTGTATAGTTGCCCGCCCGGAAACGATGCGGTTTCCGGCGAGCGATCGGCCCCCTGACGATGCGGTATTGCACGCGGCGAACCCCGAAATGCCGGTCAGGATCGCGCTGCAAACGTTTGCCTCGAAGGTGCCCGGGCCGCTCGTACTCGCTGAATCGATGCCCGCGAACGCCGCAACACTAGCCAGACCGTAAGCCAACCCCCCGGAGCTCTCATATGATTTTCTCGAAGTTCGCGACCTGGATCCAGGCGGTCTTCAATGGCATCGCAAACTCGCTCATCGAGCGCGACCCGGTGGCCGTCTACCAGCTCGAGGTCGACCGCGCCGCGGAACGCATCAAGGAAGCGCGTCTCGGCGTCGAGTTGTACAAGGGGATGGTGAACACCCTCGAGCGCCAGGTCGCCGAGGGTACGGCGAACACGGCTCGGCTCGAGGCGCAGATCAAGGCCCACCTCAAGACCGGCCAGGCATCGAACCGTGAGGCGGCCGCGCAGCTGGCGCTTCAGCTCAAGCAGGCGCGCGACGATCTCGCGACGAACAAGGAGCAGCTCGCCGTCCATCGCACCGCCTTCGAGAACCACATGCTCAAGCTGCGCCAGTCGAGCGACGACCTCGGCAAGCTCCAGCAGAAGGCCCAGCAGCTCAAGGCCGAGCTCAAGATGTCGCAGGCGCAGGCCGAGATGGCCCGCGTCGCCGAAGCGTTAGGCGAGTCGCTCACCGGCAACCTGACGTCGAACATCGGCCAGGTCGAGTCGATGATCAAGCGCCAGATCGACCAGAACCGCGGAAAGGCGCAGGTCGCCGCGGCGCTCTCGTCGCGCGGCGTCGAGGACGTGAAGGTTCGCCAGGCCGCCGACCGCGCCATCGCCGAGGACCTGCTCGGCGAGTTCGAGGTCGAGATGGGACTGAAGTCGCCCGATACGACACCGGTCGGCGAGCCGGCCATGAAGAATCTCGGACCGTCCGCCGAGAAGGACCGCGCTTAGCCGGCGCAGTGCATCGTCAGGCCTGGCGGCCGGCGCGCGGCGCCGGCCCTGAAAACAGTTACAATCCTACACTCTTCGGAGCACACACATGGCGGGTCGTCCCAAGCCGTTGGCATACCTGATCGGATTCCTGGTCATCGCCGGGCTTTCCTGGTTCGCCTTCACGCGCATCGGCACCCGCGCCGCCGCCGGGACCGGGCCCGGCGGCCAGTTCTCGCAGGAAGACCTCGCCAAGATGAAGGGATCCGCCGAGGCCCCGGACGCGAATACCGTCACGACCTCGAAGGAGTACAACTTCGTCCCGAGCGCGCGACTGCCCGAAGTCCGCGGTTCCTCGGCGTACAAGCCGATGGTCGATCGCACCGTCAGGCTCGCGCTCAACGTCTGGGCCGGATGGGCCCCGCTGATCTACGCGAATCGCGGCATGAAGGCGGGAAGGACGTGGACCGACGCGGCGGGCAAGCCATTCAAGATGGAGCTCGTCCTCATCGATGATCCGGTTCAGATGCGTGACGCCGTTGCCGCCGGGAACGTGCACATCGGATGGGCGACGCTCGACATGGTCCCGCTCTTCGTCGAGGGCCTGCGCCGCGACAGTCGGACGATGCCGCGCATCTTCCAGCAGATCGACTTCTCCAACGGCGGCGACGGCATCGTCGTCCGCAGCGCCGTTAAGTCGGTCTCCGATCTCCGCGGCAAGACCTGCGTGCTCGCCCAGAATTCACCGTCACAGTACTTCCTCATGAACACGCTGCTCAACGGCGGCGTGCAGCCTGGCGAAGTGACGATGAAGTATACCCAGGACGCCTTCCAGGCCGCGGCCGCCTTCAACGCGGACAAGTCCATCGCCTGCGTCGTCTCCTGGGCGCCCGACATCTACAACCTCGAGAAGGTCAGCGGCAACCGCATCCTCGTCACCACGCAGACGGCGAACAAGCTGATCGCCGACGTCTGGTGGTCGCGTGCCGACTTCGCGAAGGACAACCCGGCGATCCTCGAGGGGCTGATGCGCGGCATCTTCGACGCGATGGAGACGCTCAAGGCCGACTCCGCGAAAACGTCGGTCGCGAAGTTCATGGCCGATGGCTACTCGATTCCGGAAGCGGACGCCAAGGGCATGCTCGGCGACGCGCACTGGACCAATGTCGCCGAGAACAAGGAATTCTTCCTCAACCAGAACAACCAGGCGAACTTCGAGCAGACGTGGAACAACGCCTACTTCATCTACCGGCGCCTCGGTGTCGTCACCGACAAGACGCCGTTCGACCAGGTGATGGACTTCTCGCTCATCCAGAAGATCGCCGCCGATCCGAAGTACGCGAAACAGCGGGACGAGTACCAGGTCACCTTCGTTCCGACCACGGCCAGCTCGGTCCGCGCCGAGTCGAATGAGATCCTCACCAAGACGGTCGTCATCCAGTTCTTCCCGAATTCGGACGACCTCGAGATGACGATCACCGAGCCTAACGGCGAGAAGCGCAAGTACGACCCGAACTCGGGCGCGGTGCTCGACGAGGTCGGCCGCCTCGCCGCGCAGTACGGCGCCGCTCGCATCCTGATCGAGGGTCACACCGACGGCTCGATGCGCGGCAGCGTCGACCCGTCGGCGGTGAAGGAGCTGTCCTTCCGCCGCGCGAACTCGGTGAAGCAGGCGATCACCCGCAAGTTCAAGAACCTGCAGCCGAACCAGTTCGTGACCGAAGGAATGGGCTGGGACCGCCCGGCCGATCCCAACGATCCGCAGAACGCGGCGAAAAACCGGCGCGTCGAGGTGAAGGTCTACCCGCTCGAGGCGGTGCACTAAGTGTCGTCGCACCCCGACGCTACGGCCGTGGCCGATCCGGAGGCGCAGGAGGCGTCGCGCTTCTTCCGGCTTCGAACGGCCCTCCCTGGCGGAATGGCCCATGGCGTCGGACTCGTCGCCGCCGCGGTGGTCATCGGCCTCTGGTGGCTGCTCACCCGCGGCGCGACCGCGGAGTCGCGCATCATCTCACCGGTCGTGCTTCCCAGCCCGATGGAGGTGGTGCACGCCTTTCCGACGCTCTTCACCCAGCGCGACCTCCTCGCCAGCGTCAAGGCGACGCTCGCTCGCGTCCTCCAGGGCTTCGGGCTCGCGATCCTCGTCGGTGTACCGTTAGGCATCATCGCCGGCACCAATGGTGCCTTCCGCGCCGCCGCCACGCCGATCGCGCTCTTCCTCCGCAACATCCCGATCGCGGTGCTCATCCCGCTCACGATGTTCTGGTTCGGGATCGACGAGACACAGAAGGTGCTCTTCATCTTCCTTGCCTGCGTCCCCTTCGTCTTCGGTGACGCGGTCGCAGCGATCTCCACGGTCCCCGATCGCTACGTGGAGACCGGCCAGACGTTAGGCGCGAGCTGGAACCAGATCGTGCTCAAGGTCCTCATCCCGCTCGCCCTGCCGGACATCTACAACAGCCTGCGCAATCTCTTCGGCCTCGCCTTTGGCTACATCATGCTCGCCGAGCTCGTGAACGCGAAGCACGGCCTCGGCTACATGATCAACACCAGCCAGCGCCTCGGCCAGCGCGAGGACATCTTCGCGATCCTCTTCGTGATCTTCGCGATCGCGCTCGGGATCGACGCGCTCCTCAAGTTCTTCCAGCGCGGTTTCTTCCCCTACCGCACCGGACAGGAGTAGCAACGTGCCGCGCCCAGCAGACGAGAAACCCGCCCGCCCCGCGGCGTCGACCGAGCGTGTCACGGTTCCGCTCACCGACACGAACGAGCACCCGATACCCGGGCAGTCAACCTTTGCCGGCGTCCGCAAATGGTTAGGCAGCCTGCGGGGTGGAGAGCCCGACGGTGGCGGCTCGATCTCCGCGACCACCGTCCGGGAGGTCGTTGCCGAGAAAGCGGCACTGCCGAGCGCTCCACCCCCGGTCGTCGAGTTCGACCGCGTCACCAAGACGTACGAGGACGGCTACACCGCGATCCGCGATGTCACCTTCCGTGTCGACGACCTGCCCGGCAAGGGTGAGTTCATCACCATCCTCGGCGCATCGGGATCCGGCAAGTCGACGATCCTGCGATTGATCGCCGGGCTCACCCCCCAGCACCCGGCGACCACCGGTCGCGTGCGCGTCTACGGAAAGCCGGTGCTCGGCCCGGGCGCCGATCGCGGGATGGTGTTTCAGGATTACACCTCGTTCGACAATCGCACCGTGCTCGACAACGTCGCCTTCGGGCTCGAGTGCCAGGGCGTTTCCTCGAAGGAGCGCCTCGAGCGTGCGAAGGAAGCCGTCGAAAAGGTCGGGCTGAGCGTCACCCGCGACGGCGAGAAGTATCCGCACCAGCTCTCCGGCGGGATGCGCCAGCGCGTCGCGATCGCGCGCTCGCTGATCCTCAAGCCGCGAATCCTGTTGATGGACGAGCCGTTCGGTGCGCTCGATCCGAACACGCGCCTCAACATGCAGGACATGCTCGTCTCGCTCTGGCGCGAAGCCGAGGCGACGGTGTTCTTCGTCACCCACTCGATCGAAGAGGCCGTGTACCTCGGCGACCGGACATACATTCTCTCGTCGGCGCCGGGAACGATCGTGCAGCAACTCGAGGTCCCGCCCCCCGACCGGCCGGCGAAGATCATGCAGCGAGAGCCGGGTTTCCTCGAGGTCGTATTCGCGATTCGGGACACGATCGAGCAGCAGGATATCACGACGCGAGCGGGTACGTGACCGCTCGGGCCTGACGGCAGAGACGATGGCAGACGCGCCGCGCGACGACGACGGAAATTTCTTCGATTACGTGAAGGCCGCGTTTCGCATTCCCGGGAACGTCATGGTCTTCGGTGGCGCGATGATCGGCGCGGCCTTCAGCCCTGATCCACTCGCCTTCAGCGCGCTCGTCATGGCGGCCGAAGGCGCCTATCTCGGAATGCTCACGGCGCTGCCGAAGTTTCGGCTGGCGATCGACGCGCGCATCGCCGGTGCGAAAGCCGCCGAGCCGCCGGCGCCGGCCGATTGGCGCGCGATTGCGAGTGGGCTCCCCGCGGCGAGCGCGGCGCGCTTCAGCCGCCTCCGCGCGCGCTGTCTCGAGATGCGCCGTCTCGCCACCGCCGTGCAGGCCGCTGACAATCAGACCGCGGATGTCGTCGGCTCGCTCCGGACGTCCGGGCTCGATCAGCTGCTCTGGGGATTTCTTCGGCTCCTGCGGCAGCATGCCGCCCTGACGCAGCTGCTCACCCAGCTCGACCCCGCCGGTCTCAAGGCCCGCGTCGACGAGATCGATCGCGGACTCGCCAGCGCGAAGGCAGCGGGCGATGAACGCCTCGCTGCGTCGTTCGCGGCCCGGCGCGAGACGGCACAGGCGCGCGTCGACTACCACGACCGCACGCAAAAGGATGCGAGTTTTCTCTCCGCCGAGCTCGATCGCGTCGAGGACAAGATCCTCGCGCTCAGCGAGATGGCGGTGAACCAGCACGATCCCAACGTGCTCTCTGCCGAGATCGATGCGGCCGCGTCGAGCATGCAGGCGACGGAATCTTCTCTCGCGAACATCGGGATCTCGACCATGGGTACGCCCAATCTTGGAGTACCGGAGATTCTCGACGGCCCGAGCAGCACCGAGCCGGTGGTCAGCGCCGATTCGGCGCGCCGACTTCGCACGCGTTAGGCAGCACCCGACTCCACCGACGATGACCGAGCCGACCAGCGCGACCTCTCCTGCCGCGCCGATTGCCGCCCCGCCGGCGGTGACGGCAATGCCCGGCTGGGCACCGAAGTGGGCCTCACGAATGGTCGAGAGCCTCGCCAGCGGCACCGCGACGGTATTTCTCCTCCACGGCAACACCAACGACTTCGTCTCGCTCGGCGGAACGCCGCCGCGCTACGGCCAGCTCAACGCGTTTCTCGCCGAGCAGATGTTCGGCCGTTATGATCTCGTGCTGCACTACGATCTCGCGCGCGGCCTGATGCCGTTCGCGGGAACGAACGCGAAGCGGCTGAAGGAGATGGTGCCGCTCGCCTCCGAGGAGCGTGTCGGGCGCGATGAGGTCGGCGCCGAGCCAGCGCAGGTGTTCGCCGCGGTCGACGCACTGTTTCGCCGGCTGATCATGCGTCCCGCTGAAGGACGGCCACGCGTCGCGCTGATCATCGATCAGGCGTCGTTCATCATCCCGGCCGGCGAGCCGGGGCGGCTGAGCTACCAGGCGAGCGGCATTCTCGTGACGCTGCTAAACTGGGCGCATAGCCCGCACCTCAAGTCGATGGACGTTGCCGTCGTGCTGATCGACGAGCGACGGAACGACTTGAGCGACCGCGTCATCGCACACCCGCACGTGCAGTCGGTCGAGGTGCCGATGCCCGACCAGGACGAGCGCGAGCGCTATCTCGCCGCACTGGTGCCTGACGGTGCCGGGAGTGCGCTCCCCGCGCCGGCTCGCATCGCCGCGCTCACTGCCGGCCTGTCGTTAGGCAACCTGCGCGGGCTGGCGCTGCCAGCGCTGCGCGGCGGGCCCGCGCTCGACGACGCGCGGCTGACCGTGATCAAGAAGGAGCTGCTCGAGAAACAGTGCCAGGGCCTGATCGAGTTCATCCAGCCGAAGTGGGATCTCGACACGGTCGTCGGCCTCGATGCGGCGAAGGAGCGGCTGCGTGAAGACGCGAAGCTTCTCGCGACGGGAGGCCTCGACTGCCTGCCGATGGGCTACCTGATCTGCGGCCCCGTCGGAACGGGCAAGAGCTTCCTGATGCAGTGTGCCGCCGGCGAGTTCGGTGTGCCCTGTCTGATGCTCCGAAACTTCCGCTCGAAGTACGTCGGCGAG
>JANMAM010000050.1:0-3725 GCA_031359795.1 Gemmatimonadaceae bacterium | reverse complement strand
CGCGTACATGATGCAGGAAGTGCTCGAACGACAGGGCGGGTTCCACTGGCTCGATGCGCAGCCGCGAACGCTCGCTGCGTCGCCGCACCGGACGGCCTACGGGCGCGACGGAGACTACTGGTCGAAGCCGAACGTCGAGACGGTTTACACGGCGATCTACGCGCTGCTTCGGGAGACTGACACCGCCGCCTTTCCGCCGTTAGGCGCGTAGGGACGAGGGACGAGGGACGAGGGAGCCCGCGGTCGCTGTTGCGCCTCCCTCGTCCCTCGTTCCGTCATGGATGACTACGGATGCGGGGAAGCGTCGTCGCCTAAGGCGACGAGCGCGACGGGGGATGAGGAACGTGGAAAACTGCGATGCTGTGACGAGGGGGTCGTGAGTGGCGCCGTTGACCGGAGTGGCGTACTGGCGGTACCAGGGACGAGGGAGGACGTGGGACGAGAAACGACGTGGGACGAGAAACGACGCGGGACGAGAAACGACGCGGGACGAGAAACGACGTGGGACGAGAGACGACGAGGAACGAGGAAGCTCCCTCGTCCCTCGTTATTCCTAGTCCCTGGTACGAGCGAGTACCCCTCACGGATCAACGGCGCCACTCTCCGCATTTCTCGTCACAGCATCGCGGTTTTCCACGTTCCTCATCCCCCGTCGCGCTCGTCGCCCTAGGCGACGACGCTTCCCCCCATCCCTAGTCATCCATGACCGACCAAGGGACAAGGGACGGCGCACCAGCGACAGAACTGCTCACTCGTCCCTCGTCGTCCTTCGTCGTCCCTCATCGTCCCTCATCAGCCCTCCAGCAGCATAAAGCTCCACGACGACCGCTGATTAGCTTCCCTCTTCCATGAGCGCCTTCCCCCCTCTCGATCCCGGCGAGCTGTACCGCATTCTCGCGGCCAGCGCCCAGGATGCCATCGTCACGATCGACGAGAATAGCGTCCTGCTCTCGATAAACCCGGCCGCCGAGCGCCTCTTCGGGGCGTCGGCAGCAGAGATGATTGGAGCGACGCTCGATCAGTTCATGCCCGAGCGATACCGCGCCCGGCACCGCGCCGGAGTTGCCCGCTACACCGCGACCGGCGTCCGGAACATTCCTTGGCAGGCGCTCCAGCTTCCGATCCTCACCCGCGACGGCCGCGAAATCCCCACCGAGATTTCCTTCGGAGAGTTCAACTCATCGGGGCGGCGCATCTTCTCCGGGATCCTTCGCGACATTTCCGAACGGCTTGCCACCGAGGCAATGCTCGCCGCGAATGCCGATGCGTTGCAGACACAGGCGCTCGAGCTCGAGCAGCAGATCGAGGAAGCGCAGGTCACCGGTGAAGAGCTCGAGCAGACGAACGTGGAGCTGCACGCCGCGAACACCGCGCTCGAACGCGCGCGCGTCGCCGCCGACGAATCGGCCGCCCGCGTTCGCGACGTGCTCGACAGCCTGACCGATGCGGTCAGCGTCTTCGATCTCGAGTGGCGCTGGACCTACGTGAATCCCGGTGCTCGCGCGGTCCTCCGCTCACTCGGCCGCGACCCCGACGCTGTCATTGGCAAGACGCTCTGGACGACGCTTCCCGAACTGACCGGGACGCCGTTCGAGACGGAAACGAGGCGCGCGCTCGCGACGAATACCGCCGTCACCTACGAGGAGTACCTCCCGGCGCTCGGGCGCTGGTTCGAGAATCGCATCGTCCCCGCGCCTAACGGCGTGACGACGTTCACCCGCGACATCACCGAACAGCGCAACGCCGCGGACGTGATCCGGACCCGCGAGGCCGAATACCGGGCGCTCGCTAACTCGATCCCGACGCTCGCGTGGATGGCGAACCCCGACGGCTGGATCTTCTGGTACAACGCCCGCTGGTACGAGTACACCGGCACGACCCCCGAGCAGATGGAGGGGTGGGGCTGGCAGTCGGTGCACCATCCCGATACGCTCGCCAGCGTGCTCGATCGATGGCGCGAGTCGATCGCGACCGGACAGCCGTTCGAGATGACGTTCCCGCTGCGCGCCGCCGACGGGGAATTCCGCGCCTTCCTCACCCGTGTCGTGCCCGTTCGCGGCGCCGACGGCGAGGTGATTCGCTGGTTCGGCACGAACACCGACGTCGAAGTGGAATTGCGTCTCCGCCGTGAGGCAGAGGAAGCGAACCGCACCAAGAGCGAGTTCCTCGCGAGCATGAGTCACGAGCTCCGCACCCCGCTCAACGCGGTCGGGGGTTACGCCGAGCTGCTCGAGATGGGCATTCATGGTCCCGTGACGGACGCGCAGCGCGACGCGCTCGCGCGAATCCAGCGCAGCCAGCGTCACCTGCTGGGGCTGATCAACGACCTGCTCAACTTCGCGAAGCTCGAGGCGGGGCAGGTCGAGTACGAGCTCGCCGACATCCTGGTGGCCCATGCCGTCGACGAGATCGAGACCTTTGTTGCGCCGCAGCTCGAGGCGAGACGCCTTCACTACTCCCGCGAAGAGTGCCGCGGCCCTCAGGTTGCGCGCGCTGACCGCGACAAGCTGCAGCAGATACTGGTCAACCTGCTGTCCAACGCGATCAAGTTCACACCGGAAGGCGGCGCCATCACCCTCAGCTGTGAAGAGCGCGGCCCTGCGATCCTGATCAGGATCAGCGACACCGGTATCGGAATCGCCCCGGATCGGCTCGATCAGATCTTCGCCCCATTCGTGCAGGTCGGTCGCCGGCTCAACACCGCGAACGAAGGCGTCGGGCTCGGACTCGCCATCAGCCGCGACCTCGCCCGCGGAATGGGCGGAGACCTGACGGTGGAGAGCACGCCCGGCGAGGGCAGCACCTTCACGGTCGCGCTGCCCCGGCCGGATTGATCACCCGCTTCCGCTATATCGATCGCCGCTCAGACGAGCGGCGGGTCGCTCTCGCGCTCCGGGTGACGGTGCTTCGCCAGCGCAGCCATGAACCGTGCCGCGGGATTCTTGTCGCTCCCCCGGCTGACGAGCACCCCGCCGTCCCGTTCACCGTTAGGCAGTGATGGCCCGATGCCGGCGTCGTCGAGCAGCTTCGTCGACGCGCCGAGCGCGAGAATGGTCTTTCCGTGGCGATACTGGTTGACCAGGAATTCCATCGTCTGCCCCATCGACGCCAGCGTCTTCACGCCGACCTCGCCATCGGGCAGGACCAGCGCGTCGAACAGCACCGACGGCGAGTTCTCCATCGACGCATCGGCCTCGATCGTGCCGCCGCTCGCGCTGGTGAACGTGCCGAGCCGCGGACCCACGAATCGCGGCACCGCGCCCGCTTCCGTCAACGCGGCATGCAGCGCCTTGAGCGAGTTGCCTTCCACCCCGTTCGCGATGAGAATGGCGACTCGGCGCGTCCGCACACCTCCGTCACCGGGCAGCGCGGTCAGCGACAGCGCCGGTGAGACCGTCACCTCCGGCCGCGGCGGCTTCGCCAGCACTCGTGGAAGCGCGTCAGGCAACGCGAGCCCCAGCCCCTCGGCCACCTGCGCCGCGAGATCTTCGTCGACATTGCGAAGGGATGCGACCATCCGCACGCGGATCGCGGGAACCGTCAGCTTGCTCAGCTCGAAGCGGAATGCGCTGACGATGTGCGCCTTCTCCCACTCGGTCTGGCTGTTGTAGAACAGCGTCGCCTGCGTGTAGTGGTCGGCGAACTTCTCCGGCTTGCCGCGGACCTTGTCCTCCTCGACGCGCTGCGGGAAGGAAACGAATCCCTTCGCCCCAGCCTGGAACGGA
>JANMAM010000048.1:0-3560 GCA_031359795.1 Gemmatimonadaceae bacterium | reverse complement strand
AACCGGATCACGACCAGGGCCTGCCGGCCTTTCGAGACGTGAACATGCGCGGGCGGGTGCTCTCGCGGTGGCCCGAGCACCCGAACCCGAAACCCATCCCGCTCGAGAACTAACGGCACATGGCGGATAACCCAACGCTTGGGTTTCTGCAACGTCTGGAAGAGTCGCCCTGGCCCCTTGCTGTCACGCTGGATTACAGACGCTTCCGCGTCATCATCGATCCACTTCACGCAGCACCGCTGAAGCGAACGCGCACCACGTCGCGCTGAGACCCAGGCACTGTCAGACCCCCCTCGTACAATGGGTGCACATCCAGCGACGAGGCCCACGTGCAACACCAGCTCCTGCTCGACTATGAATTCGTCACCACCCAGCACGGATACGTCGTCCGCGCTTTGATCAAGCTCGAAGGCCAGGCGGCGGCGACCAGCGCGGCACGAACTCCGCTCAATCTCTCGCTCGTCCTCGATCGCTCGGGCTCGATGCATGGTGAAAAGCTCGAAGCGGCGCGCGACGCGGCCGCCTTCCTGGTTCGCCGCCTCGCCCCCGAGGATCGCGTCACCGTGGTCGTCTACGACGACAATGTCCACACCGTCGCTGATGAGCACACTCCACGTGCCAGCGTCGCGCACCTCATCCAGCAGATCGAGACGGGCGGATCGACGAACCTGAGCGGCGGCTGGCTCCGCGGGCGCGAGCTGGTCGCGGCGCAACGACAGGAGCGCGGGATGAATCGCGTCCTCCTTCTCACCGACGGCCAGGCGAACATCGGCATCACCAACCCGCAGCAGCTCACCGGACTCTGCGCCGGTGCGAGCCGCGCTGGCGTGACGACGACGACCGTCGGCTTCGGCGCGGACTACGATGAGGCATTGCTCCGCGCGATGGCCGATGCCGGCGGGGGGAATACCTACTACATCGAGCGCCCCGACCAGGCTCCGGGCGTTTTCGAGGAAGAGATTGAAGGATTGCTCTCGCTCGCCGCGCAGAACGTCGCGGTCGAGGTGAGGCCGTCTGACGCGGTGCAGCTCACGACCGTCTGGCACGACTATCCGTCCACGCCGATCCCCAGCGGCCGTCGCATCGAAATCGGCGACATCTACGCCCGCGAGCCAAAGTCGCTGATTCTCGAGTTCTTCGTACCGGCGTTAGGCGCGTCGCCCGATGTCGAGATCGCGCAGCTGCGGGTGGAAGCGCATGTGCTCACGCCGGAGGGCGACGTCAAGCGGCAGGTAGTGGAACTCACGGTCCGCTCGCCGCTGTCGCAGGCCGGGCACAGCGATCCTGTGGTGCAGGAAGAGTTGCTGCTTGTCAGGACTGCCCGGGCCCGCGAAGAATCGCTCCGTCGCCGGAACGAAGGTGACACCGATGGCGCGAGTAATGTGCTCCGCGAGATGGCGTCTCAGCTCCGCGCGTGCCCGAGCGCCGATTCGCCGATGGTCAGCGAGCAGGCTGCAGACCTCGATGCGATGGCGGTGCGAATGGAGGAGCAGAGCTTTGGTGCGGCCGACGCGAAGTATGTAGCGCAGCGGGCGTACAACACACACCGCGCGAAGCGGGCATACGAGGACAAGCTGCAGAGAAGGCCGCGGCCGAAATAGACTCGGCCGCCGGCCGCTACTCTGGTCGATCTTCCAGCACTTCCGCGAAAAGCGCCGGGAGATCGATCATGAGTGGGGAAGCTTCGTTCACGCCGTTCCACTGAAGCGTCTCCGCGATGATTTCGGGTCGTGCCTCGCCCGGGCGCCAGCGTTCAACACACCGCGCGTCACAGTCGACGATCCAGTACTCCGCGATCTCGTGGTCCAGATACAACCGGCGCTTCAGCATCCGATCGTATCGCGCGGTGCTGGGCGAAAGGATCTCGACGACGAGGATCAATTGGCCAGCATCTGCCGACCGCTCGACTCGCCGCCCCGGCACGCGCGGAAACACGAATAAATCTGGCTGCACGATCGAATCGGCTTCGAGTTCGACATCGGCCGGCGCGTTTAGCACTTCGGCACGACCCAACGGCGCGAGGTACGCATCCAGCAGGACGGTCAGCCGCTTCACTGCGCGCTGGTGCGTGAACGAAGGCGCCGGGGTCACGAGCAGGCCACCGCGCACGATCTCGTACCGCTTGCCGTCATCAGGCAGCGCGCGGAGCATCTCCGCCGTCCACTTCGTGCTGGTCGCGGCCATGCCCATATCATGCACCTCAGCGCGTGTCGCCTGCAACAGAGCATCGGCGAGTCTGCGCCGATGCTGTCCCTTTGATCTCACCAGAACAAGTCGAGCGCAAGCATCGCCGCGCCGCACGCGGCGCCGTTCAGCCCTGACGACGCCTATTCTGCCGTCGTCGGATCGATGATCCCCATCACCCGCTCGACCCGGTTCGCTGGAAAGCCACCCTGCTGCGCGTGCTGCCTGATTGCTGCTTCGTCCGGCGCGTTGTACACGCAGTAGATCTTGTCCCCTGTCACGTAGCTGTGCACCCACTGGATGTCGGTGCCGTCGCGGTTCATCCCGGCGATCACGCCGCACGACTTTGCCGCGATTCCTTTCAGGTCCGCGGGGCCGAGGTTACCGGCCTTCGGGATCTCGCGCTCGATCAGGTACTTGGGCATGGGTGTCTTCCGGGTCAGGGGAAATTTGGGCCCAGCCACGGCCAGGCCTCGCTCGCCACCTGGAAATAGCACCGCGCGCCCGCTTCCGCCACCTCGTCAGGCCGGGGACGGGGCCAGATGCTGCTGCGTCCCCCCGGTCCACGACCGTTAGGCGGACCGGCCCGGCTTGGTCAGCGCTTCACTTCGACCCTCGGCAGCGTCAGCGTGAACGTCGACCCAACGCCCCTGCTGCTCTCCACCGTCAGGGTCCCGCCCATCGCCTCGGCCAGGTCGCGGCTGATCGCGAGACCCAGCCCCGTGCCCTCGGCGGTCCGTGTCAGGTCGGAGCGCACCTGCACGAACGGCTCGAAGATCACGTCGAGCTTCCCGCCGTCGATGCCGATGCCGGTGTCGCGAACGCGAATCGCGACTGGTAGTGTCGCGTCGCCGTGTGCGTCGCAGGTCAGCTCGATTCTCCCGCCTTGGGCGGTGAACTTGATTGCGTTCGACAGCAGGTTGACGAGGATCTGCCGCAGCTTTTCAGAATCGGCGCGCACGCAGATCTCTGGCGGGCAGGGTGCGACTGTCAGGCTCAGCCCCTTGGCGAGCGCCTGCGGCGCGACAAGGTCCTCGGCGACGGCGAGTGCGCGAGCGACCGAGACGTCGCTCAGGTCATAACGCACCGTCCCGGTCTCGAGCTTCGCGTAGTTGAGCACCTCGTTGATCAGGCCGAGCAAGTGGCGCTGGCTCGTCTGGATGCGATGCAGGTCGCCTCGCTGCTGTGGCGTGACGGGGCCGCGAATCCCCATGTCGAGCAGCTCGACGTAGCCACCGATCGCGTTGAGCGGCGTGCGCAGCTCGTGTGACATCACCGCGAGGAACTCGCTCTTCGCGCGATTCGCCGCCTCGGCTTCGGTGCGCGCCGCTTCGGCATCGGAGCGCGCCCGCTCGCTCTCGGCGAGCAGCCGCTCG
>JANMAM010000030.1:0-21032 GCA_031359795.1 Gemmatimonadaceae bacterium | reverse complement strand
GGGGGGTACCCGCGGTCACGGCGGGGGGTGCCACTTGGTCCCAGGTTTGGGAAAACCGCGGGGGGGGGGGTGCCGGTGGCCCCCCCCCCCCGCGATCCGTCGATCACGTCAGATCGGACGCCGCCCGGTGATGACGCGGACGAGCACCACGACGACGGCGATGACGAGCAGCAGGTGGATCAGTCCACCGCCGACATGAACGACAAAGAATCCGAGTAGCCAGAGGATGAGCAGAATTACGGCAAGCGTCCAGAGCATGATCAATTCCTCGAAGTGCCGGTGAGGTGCGACAGGTTCCGGCTGGCGTGTTCGGCAACAGTCGTACCGGACCGTTCGCCGGGTGGCGCCAACCGATGCGCTGATGGAGCGCGGGCTGTACCGATGCGGGCGCTGTGGCGTGCATCACCCGCCGGGGCGCTCGGCGGAGCGGGCGTCCCCCGGCCCCCGCTTGCGCGCCTGATGGTGTTCCTGCAGATGATGCGCGGCCTGGCGTCCGAGCAGGATGCGCGCAGCGCGCACGTCGTGGCCGACATCGATCAGCAGGATCGCGAGGTCGCCGACGCCCCAGAGCAATCCGGCGAGCACGATCAGCTTGCTCCCCTCGGCGAGCAGCGTCGGGAGGGCGACACTTCCCTGCGAGAGAAAGCCCGTGATCACCTCGGCAAACAGCAGCAGGATGAGGATGATCGCCATCAGCCGAAAGAGCTTCGACAGGTAGCGAAGGCCGATGTACGGCTCGATGTCCGACGAGCGGACCGTGAACAATCCCTCGGGAAGCGCACGGCGTGGTGCGCTCGCTTCGGGCGGCGCTTCGGCGCCCTCGATTGCCGGCGAGCCGCAGTGCGGACAGGGCCTCGAGAGGTCGGGGCGCGGCGACTGGCATACTGGGCACATCTGGCCCGAGTCGCTCGCGGCGTTGGTGGTGTTCGTTTCGTCTGCCATGTCAGTCGTCTCCGGTTCCGACCCAGCGTGCGCGAAAGCCGCGCGTATCGATGTGAATGAAAGGACCGTGCCCACTCGATGCGACATACACTCCGGCACCGCCGACCAGCTCGGGGTGCTCCCGCTCGACGCGATCGACCGCGGCGAGGATGATCTGTGAATCGCGAATGTTGACGCGGCGATCGTGGTTCAAATCGTCCATCACGCCATTGCCATCGTTGTCGAGGAAGATATCCGCCGCGTCCCCGTACATGTGGCGACTGAGCGCGGCGCGCCCGCTCGGATTGCCGCCTCTCACGTTGTACTGCGGCGTGCGAAAGCCGCTCAGGACGACGACACCGGCGGGATTGTAGCCGCGCGCCTGCAGGTCCGAGAGCACGAGCTCGAGCTTGTCGACGAGCTTGAGCTCGAGCACGATGTACTTGGGCCAGAGGTCGTCCTGATCGTGAGTGAGAAAATCACGGAGCCGGAAGTGTTCGGAGACGTAGACGTTCTGGTTGGCACGCGTCACCTCGATGAATCCCGACGGTATCGCGTAGCCACGGCGCGCGCGCCCTTTCTCTCCGGGCCAGCTGCCGATGTAATACAGCCCGATGCGCCCCCGCTGCTTCTCGCTGAACGGTCGCACCGTTATGACACTGAAGTCGGTGACCGGCTTGAGCGCCGCGCCGACTTTCACGGCGAGTCCCCAGATCCCGGCTCGTGACGGCGCGGCGCGTGTCCCCGTATCGGCGGACTGCGTCGCGACGCGGAGCTCGGTGGCGATGCTGTCGTTGTCGGAGTCGTGCGACGTATCGACCGGCTGGCCAGGCTGCGTCAAGCTTGCCCGCAGCTTTCCGCTCTGGCCGCGCAATGGCGTGAGCGCCGACAGCATCGCGTCCGTCACGTAGGCGGCGGTCGGCGCATCCGGATCGGTGAGCGCGGCGGAAATCGACGCGGTGGCATTGGTGATGTCGCTGTCGCTCCGTGACATCGCGATCGACCAGGTCCAGCCGGTGGCGAAAAGCACGAGCACCAGTCCCGCGACGACGTCGAAGACCCGCTCGGCGCGCGCACCGATCCCGGCGCGGTGCCATCGGCTCTTCGCCGGACCAGGAAGCGCGAACGCAATCTCCGCCGTGTGGAGGATCGCGTTGCCGGCCCATACGAACGCCTCCTCGACCGCTTCGATCGCTCCGGTGTGATGCGGCTCCGGGTGCCGTTGATCCTTTGCGGTCACGCCGGACGACAACCGATCGGGCCCGCGAACGACAGCCGGGCAACCGAAAACGCCGGCTCGGGGCAGTCGCGTCGCTCGCGCCCGTTGACCCGGACACTGCACCCGTCGAAGTTCAGGGGCTGTCTCGCCGTACGTCGCGCCATCCTCACACGCATCACATGGACTCCCTGATCGACCTGTTGCACCGCCTGCGGGACCTGCGCGGCCTCGTCCAGTGGGCCGGCTACTTCGGGCTGACCGCGATAATCTTCGCCGAGACCGGCCTGCTGATCGGATTCTTCCTACCCGGCGACTCGCTGCTCGTTACCGCCGGACTCCTCGCGTCGCAACCGGACTTCGGCCTCAATGTCTACCTGCTCGGCTTGATTCTATCGATTGCCGCGATCGTGGGCGACAGCGTCGGCTACGCGATTGGCCGGGCGACGGGGCCGCGGATCTTCACCCGCGAGAACTCGCTGCTGTTCAATCGGAAACATCTCGAACGGGCGCACGCATTCTACGAGAAGCATGGTGGCAAGACGATCATCCTTGCTCGTTTCATGCCGATCGTGCGGACATTCGCGCCGGTCGTCGCGGGAGTGGCCGACATGCACTACCGGACATTCGTCGCCTACAACGTGATCGGCGGGCTGGTCTGGGTATGGAGCATGCTATTCGTCGGTTACTTCCTCGGTCGTTGGGTACCTGGAATAGACAAGCATATCGAGAAAGTGATCCTGGTCGTGATCTTCCTCTCGATCCTGCCGGGGATCATCAGTTGGTGGCGAGAACGTCGGCGCGGTTCCGCCACAATTCAAACGCCGCGGGGGCCAGGGGCCAGGGGCCAGTAGACAGGCATGGCAGCGATGCAGCGAACGATCGGCGGTTGCTGGCCCCCGGTCCCTGGGCCCTGAAGTGCGCAATCACGCAATACATCGGAGCATCACAAAATGGCTTTCACACTACCCCCTCTCCCCTACGATTTCGCCGCGCTCGAGCCGCATATCGACGCGAAGACGATGGAGATTCACCACGGGAAGCACCATCAGGCGTACGTCAACAATCTCAACGCCGCGGTCGACACGGCGCCGGACCTGCTGGGGATGTCGATCGAGCAGCTGCTCAACACCGTCAACAAGGCCCCCGCGGCGGGGCCCCCCGCCGTCCGGAACAACGGCGGCGGACACTGGAACCACTCGTTCTTCTGGCAGATCATGGGAAAGACCGGCGGCGGTGAGCCGTCCGGTGCGTTAGGCGACGCGATCAAGTCGTCGTTCGGCGGCTTCGACAAGTTCAAGGAACAGTTCGCCGCCGCAGCTGCCGGCCGCTTCGGTTCGGGCTGGGCCTGGCTCGTGAACGAAGGTGGCAAGCTCTCGATCACCAGCTCGCCGAACCAGGACAACCCGCTCATGGAAGGCAAGTCCCCCGACAGCGTCCTCCTCGGACTCGATGTCTGGGAGCACGCGTACTACCTGAAATACCAGAACCGCCGCCCCGATTACGTGACCGCGTGGTGGAACGTGGTGAACTGGGGAGCGGTCTCGAAGAAGTATCGGTAACAGGGGACAGGGGCCAGGGGCCAGCGACGCAGGGCCAGTATTTGCCGGCAGTTCCGTTGTGCCTAACGCCTGGCCCCTGGCCCCTGGCCCCTGGCCCTGGCCCCCGGTCAGGGCTCGACCCGGCGCGACGGCGCGACCGGGGCACGACGTGCCCCCGCCACGAGATCATCGATACCTCCCTCTCCCGGAGGGTCGTGCGGAACCCCGCGCTTCCCGCGGGCGAGTGCCGCCAGCGCGGGCGGGGTTACGAACGTCGTGACCAGGACCATGATCATGATCGCGCCAAAGACGCCGGCGCCGATCGCGCCGCTGGCGAGGCCCATCTGCGCGAAGATCAGCCCGACTTCCCCGCGCGGGACCATCGCGACGCCGACCAGCAGCTTCCGGCCACGAAAGCCTAACGGTGCGAAGCCGGCGGCGACCTTGCCGATGATGCCAACCACCACCAGCAGCGCGCCGAGAATCAGCGACTCGCGACTGGCCAGCGCGCGGAGGTCCACCGACGCACCGACGCTCGCGAAGAAGATCGGCACGACGAAGTGACCGAGATTGGTCACCGCGTGCTCGATGTCGTGCCGCTGCGGCGTGTTGTGGAGGACAAGTCCTGCCGCGAAGGCGCCGATGATCGTCGCCGATCCGGCCTCGGCGGCGAGCCAGGCGAGCAGCAGCGCGAACGCGAGTGCGATCGGCCCGAGCACTCCCTCCATCTGGACCCGCGCCACGAACCGGAACATCGGCGGCGCGACCCGGGTCCCCAGCGCCACCGCGAGGACGACGAATCCGATCGCGACCAGGGCCGTGCGGGCAATGCCCCAGCCAGTCAGTGCAGCCCCGGCGACGGTGCTCGAGACCACCGACAGTATCACGAGCCCGATGATGTCGTCGAGCACCGCGGCGCCGAGCACGACGCGTCCTTCCGGCTGATCGAGCACCCCGAGCTCACCGAGCACGCGTGCCGAGATCCCGACCGACGTCGCCGTCAGCGCAGCCGCGGCAACGAGCGATGGAATCGCCGGCATGCCCAGCCATTGCGCGACGGTGTAGCCTAACGCGAACGGGAGGGCGACGCCGACCACCGCAACCATCGTCGCCGAGCCACCGACCGACGCCAGCGAGCGAAGGTCCGTATGCAGCCCGATCTGGAAGAGCAGCACGAGCACGCCGATTTCCGACAGTGCGTGAATCGCCGGCATGCCCGGGTCGAGGAGCCCGAGCACCGATCCGCCAAGCAGTATTCCGGCGATCAGCTCGCCGAGCACCGAGGGCTGTCCGATGCGCGGGGCCAGCGCACCTAACGCCTTGGCGCCGGCAATCGTGGCGACGAGGGTGCCGAGCAGCGCCGGGAGTTCGGAGGGGTCAGTCGCCATCACCCGCCGGGCCGATTACGGCTCGCGCTATTCAGCGGCTTCGAGGTAGGTGTACCCTTCGAGTCCGGCGACGTAGTCGGCGATGAAGTTGTTCGCTTCGCTGCGCGAGATCCCCTTCGCGTTCGAGACCTTGCGGCGGAACGTCGCCAGCAGGTCGCTCGCACGGAACTGCACGTAGTTGAGCACCTCGGTGACGGTGTCGCCATGAACGAGCTCGTTCAACTCGTACCCGCCGTTGCGAAGCCTGACGTGCACCGCGTTCGTGTCGCCGAAGAGATTGTGAAGGTCCCCGAGAATCTCCTGGTACGCACCGGTCAGGAAGATCCCGAGGATGTACGGGTGATTCTCGTCGAACGGATGCAGCTCGAGACTCGGCCGCCCGTTCTTGTCGCCGACGAACCGATCGATCTTTCCGTCGCTGTCGCAGGTCACGTCCTGCAGCGTGCCGCGGCGCGTCGGCTCTTCATTCAGCCGGTGGATCGGCATGATCGGGAAGAGCTGGTCGATCGCCCAGCTGTCGGGGAGCGACTGGAAGAGTGAAAAGTTGCAGAAGTATCGGTCGACCAGCGCCGCGTCGAGGTCCATGATGATGTCCTCGTACTCGTCGCGGTCCTTCTGCGCGATCACCGAGATCGCGTTGACCGTCGCCGAGTAAAGCTGCTCGCCGATAGCGCGGTTGCGCAGCGAAAGCACGCCGCTGTTGAACAGCTGGTGCAGGCGCTCCTTGTCGAACGTCGCGTCGTGATATGTCTCGCGAACCTTCCGCACCGACAGCTTTTTCTTCGTCAGGGTCTGCTGGTCGGCGAGCATCTCGTGCAGCAGCTGGTGGTCGTCCTCGGCGACCACGGGCAGTGGCGCTTCAGCGCCGCTCTCGACGTCGATGACCTTGAGCAGCAGCAGCGCGTGATGCGCGGTGAGCGCGCGCCCCGACTCGCTGATGATGTGCGGCATCGGGAGCTCGAGCTCCGTGCACGAATCGGCGAACGTGTAGATGACGTCGTTCGCGTATTCCTGCAGCGAGTAATTGACGGAGGAAACCGACGTCGAGTTCGTGCCGTCGTAGTCCACTCCAAGTCCGCCGCCGACGTCGACGTGGGTAATGTTCACCCCCATCCCCCGCAACTCGGCGTAGAACCGCGCGATCTCCTGCAGGCCGTGCTTGATGTAGCGGATGTCGGTGATCTGGCTTCCGAGATGGAAGTGGATCAGCCGCAGCACGTCGAGGCGTCCGAGCGCCTGGAACTTGTCGATTGCGCGCACGAGGTCGGCGGCGTTGAGGCCGAACTTCGACTTCTCTCCTCCGCTCTGCGCCCAGCGCCCAAAGCCGGCCGACGCGAGCTTGATGCGAATCCCTGCCGTCGGCTCGACTCCAAGCTCGTCGGCGATGCGAAGGAGTGTGTCGATCTCGTGGATCTGCTCGATGACGATGAAGACCTGGTGCCCGAGCTTCTGCCCCATCAGCGCCAGCCGCATGAATTCTTCGTCCTTGTAGCCGTTGCAGACGATGAGATGCTCGGTGGTGTCGCTGAGCGCGAGCACCGCCTGCAGCTCCGGCTTGCTCCCGCACTCGAGGCCGACGCCGTGTGCCTTGCCGTATTCGACGATCTCCTCGACGACGTGGCGCTGCTGGTTGACCTTGATCGGGTAAACGGTGGTATAACCGCCGGTGTACGAATACTCCTCGATCGCGTTGATGAATCGCTCACTCAGCGACTCGATTCGCGACCTGAGAATGTCCGAGAACCGGACCAGCACGGGGAGTTGCACACCCTGTTGCTCGAGATCCGTCGCGAGCTCGTGAAGATCGACTTCGCGCGCGTCGTCGTTCCGGTCCGGCCGAACGACGACGTGCCCTTTCTCATTGATGTCGAAGAAACCCGCGCCCCACCCCTCGATGTTGTAGAGAGCCCGCGCCGCGTCGATCGACCACTCGCTGGGGGGGGCCTCGACCGGCTCCGCCTGAATCTTTGTCGCCATGAGAACAAGATAGAGCGGGTGGGGCGCGTCGGGTACCAACCGTGGATGGGCCGCGAGCCAAAAAGTGGTTCGAACCGAAACCGTGACTCGCGGGGGTCGTACGAGCAGGCTTCACCACCGTCCAACCTGCCTCGCATCGGGAGCCGCAAAATGTCTCGTCATTTCAGCCCCTCGCTCGTCCGCGCCGCCGGCGTGCTCGTTGCGAGCGCGGGAGCCGTGCTCTCGCTCGGCGCCCAAGGGTCAACCGGGATCCGTTACGAATTCAGCATCACGAGCGGGAAGGGCGAGGCGAGCGCAGGGTCGGCGTATGTGTTGGGCGACGCATCGCGAATCGAGATGCCCAGGTCTGACCGGGACTTCATCGTCCTGCAGCCAGGCCATCTCTACAGCGTGCACCCGGACAAGCGGGAGTACAGCGATAGTCCGCCCGACGCGCTGGCCGACGTCATCGGTATTGCGCTCCGCGCAACGCGGATGTTCGTCCGCTTCGAGCTCAGCGACGTCGAAGTGACCGCACAGGATCTGGGTGAGGGCGGCGTCGTCGCCGGTCACCCGACTCGCCATTACCGGGTCGTTCAGCGCTTTGCCGTTTCGGTCCACCCGATGATCATCGGTGGCACCGACGAGCCGCCAGAGGAAAATGAAGTCGTCACCGATTACTGGGTCGCCACGGACCTGCAGCTCCCCCGCAATCCACTCGTCGATCTGATCGCGACTGCACCGAGCGCGATCGCTCAGCAGGATCGCGCGTTTGCCCGCAGGAGCAGTGTCGTGCGGGACTCGCTGTTCACGGGGATGCCGCTGAAATTGCAGGTGACGACCCGCAAGAAAGGCGATCACGCCGCGCGCGCCGAGTCATTCGAGGTCACCAGCGTCACGCGCGCGCCGATGAGCCGGCAACTGTTCGAGATCCCGGCAGGCTATCGACGCACGGACGAACTCTCTATCCATTCGATGTAGCCGAACGCCACTACGGGTACAGCGTCTCCACGCGCCATCGCCCGCCGTCCCGCGTGTACCGGTGCCGCACGTGCAACCGGCTCGGCATGTTCTTCCAGAACTCGATCGCGGTCGGCGCAAGTCGCCATCCTCCCCAATGTGCCGGCCGCGGGACGTCACGACCCGAGAACTTCGCCTCGAATTCCGCCACGCGGTGTTCGAGCTCGCCCGGCGGTTCGATCGGCTGGCTCTGTCGTGACGCCCAGGCTCCGATCTGGCTCCCTCTCGGGCGCGAGGCGAAGTAGATGTCGGCCTCCGCGTCAGTCACGCGCCGCACCGGGCCTTCGACACGAACCTGCACTTCGAGCGGCTGCCAGTGAAAGCAGAGCGCGGCCTTCGCCCCCCCGGCCGCGCTCAGCTCGCGGCCCTTCCGGCTCTCGAAGTTGGTGTAGAAGACGAAGCCGCGGTCGTCGACGTCCTTGAGGAGCAGTATTCGCACCGACGGCTGGCCGTCAGGTCCGACCGTGCCTAACGCGAAGGCGGTCGGCTCGGGGAGTGTCGCCCGGTCGATCGCGCGCGCGTCCTCGAGCAACGCAGTGAAACGCGCGATCGGATCTGCGGCAGGGGGCGTCATCCGATCGCTCGCCGCTCGAAGCTCCGGATCCCGAGGATCCAGAAAATCACGTTGATCACGATCAACGCGCTGATGGCGACGGACAGCGGCATGTGCGGCACGCCTGGCGTCAACGCACCGCGCATCCCTTCGGCGACGTACACGAGCGGGTTGATGAGCACCGCGTACTTCATGAACGGTACCGCGCTGAGCCCCGCCCACGGGTAGTATGCACACCCGAAAAACAGCATCGGCGCGATGATCACGCTGAACATCAGGCCGATCTGCTGCGGCGAGATCGCGGCGCCGAGCAGCAGGCCGAGCGCCGAGAAGACGCTTGCGCCGAGGGCGACGATCAGGATCACCATCGGGAAGTGTGCGAGCGTCAAGCCAGGGATCGGCCCCATGATGAGCCGGGCCACCGGCAGCACGAACGCCGCCGACACGAAGCCCTGCAGCACGCCGGCGATGATCTTCTCGGCCGCGATCAGTCGCGTCGGCACCGGGGCGAGCAGCCGGTCTTCGATCTCGCGGGTCCACCCGAAGTCCTGCACCATCGGGAGCGCCACTGCCTGGATGCTCGCGAACGTCAGGCTGACCGCGAGAATTCCGGGAAGCAGCGTCGCCGTGTAACCTGCCTGCATGAACCCCATCTTCGGCAACAGGTAACCGAAGACGATGATGAACAGCAGTGGCTGGAGCGTCGTCCGGATGAGGAAGAACGGCAGCTCCTTCCGTGCGACGCGCAGGTCCCGGTGCAGCAGCGCGAGGAAGACGCGCGAGCGGCTGACCCGTGGATGACCCCCGCTGATGAAGTCAGTGGTCACGCCGGTCGAGGCGCTCACGCGAGGGTCCGGCCGGTGAGCGAGATGAACAGCGTCTCGAGACTCGGCTCGCGGAGGGAGATGTCCTTCACGGCGCGGTGTACCGCTTCGGCGGCGCGGATCAGCGCGGGGATCACTTCGCCACCGCGCGTGGAGTATGCCCGCAACGTCGGGCCCTCGGCTTCGGCGCGCTCGATGCCGGCGACACGCGCGGCCGCGGCGGCCGCGCTGCTCGCATCGCCATCGAGCGTGAGCAGGATCAGCGTGCCGCCCGGGGCGCGCTCCTTCAGCGCTTCGGGCGAATCGAGGGCGAGCAGCTTGCCGCGGTCGACAATGCCTAACCGGTCGCAGAGTTGATCGGCCTCCTCCATGTAGTGCGTCGTCATGACGATGGTGCGCCCCGCCGCGTGAAGCTCGCGAAGAATGTCCCAGAGTCCGAGCCGCGCCTGCGGATCGAGTCCGACCGTCGGCTCGTCGAGGAAGATCACGCTCGGCTCGTGGATGAGGGCGCGCGCGATCATCAGACGCTGCTGCTGGCCTCCCGACAGCTCGTCGACCCTGGCGCGGGCCTTCTCCGAGATCCCGAGCGTCTCGAGCAGCTTTCCGGCGCGGACCGTCGCCTCGGCGCCGGGTACCCCGAAGTACGCGGCGTGAAAGACCAGGTTCTCGATGACGTCGAGGCTGCGATCGGGATTGGGTCGCTGGGGAACGACCCCGATCCTCTGCCTGACGGCGGCCGATTGCGCGACCACGTCCTCGCCGGCGACCAGTGCGCGACCGCCAGTGGGGCGGATCCGGGTCGTGAGGATGCCGATCGTTGTCGACTTTCCGGCGCCGTTTGGCCCGAGGAGCCCGAAGAATTCCCCCTCGGGGATGGCGAGGTCGAGCCCATGCAGCGCGACGATGTCGCCCCCGTTCATCGCGTTAGGCGGTTCGCCGCCCGCAGCGTGCCCGCTCGCGCCCGGGGCCGGTGGAACGCCCCGCTTCTTTCCGCCGCTCGGCGGAGGATAGACCTTGCGGAGCCCTTCCGTCCGGATCGCCGGCTGCCAATCGGTTGGGGTCACGCCCGCGGCAGGAACTGAAGGCAGACGGGCGCGGCGACGCCGACACTGTGGCCGGTTGCCGTTAGGCGGCCGGTCGTCGCGTCGATCCGGAAGCTGTGGATGTCGTTCGAACGCTGGTTGGCGACGAGAAGGAGCTTTCCGTTTGGGGCGATCGCGAAGTTGCGCGGCCAATCGCCACCGGTCGAGGTGTGCCCCAATGAACGCAGCTCGGCGGTCCTGGCGTCGATTGCGAACGCAGCGATAGTGTTGTGACCGCGGTTCGACATGTAGAGGAATCGCCCCGACGGGTGGACGTGAATGTCGGCGGGGGAGTTCGTTGCGGCTTCTACCCGGCTCACGGTCGGTACGGTCTGCATCGCGACCAGCGAGCCGGTTTTCCGGTCATAACGGAACGCCGTGATCGTGGAATCGAGCTCATTCGTCACGTAGAGCACGTCGGCCTTCGGGTGAAAGGCGAGATGCCGTGGCCCCGCGCCCGGCGCAACGGCGCCGCCCGCCACCGGGGTAGTCGTGAGCACACCTGTCTTCGCGTTGAATGGATAGACGAAGACACGATCGAGGCCGAGGTCGGCGACGAGCACGAACCGGTTCGATCGATCGGGGATGATGCAGTGGGCGTGTGGCCCTTCCTGCCGATCCGTGTTGGGGCCCCGTCCGACGTGCTGCACGAACGACGTCGCGGCGCCGACGCCGCCATCACTGGCGATCGGGAAGACCGCGACGCTGCCACCGGTGTAGTTGGCGACGAAGAGAAACTGCCCGGTGATGTCGGTCGACACGTAGCATGGCGCAGCGCCGCCGGTCGGCTCCTGCCGCAGCGCGCGGAGCACGTTCGTCGAGCGTGTCCGGCTGAACGCGGTCACTCCACCGGTCGAGCGGCCGTCCAGCTTCTCGATCTCATTGACGGCATAGGCGAACCGCCCGTTAGGCGAGAGCGACACGAATGACGGATTGACGGCCGTCGCCGCGACGCCGGCGATGCCGAGCGCGCCGGTCGCCGACATCCGCACGACGTAGATCCCCTTGCTTTCAGTCCCTTCGGTGTAGGTGCCGACATACAGCATCCGGTGCGCGTCCTTCGCGCTCGCGCGACGCGGCAGCCCGAGTGCGACGAGGCCAAGCGCACCGAGCGAGATGAAGGTCCGGCGCGAGACCTCCGCGCAATCGATTTCACTCATCGCGCGGTACTCCCGGATGCAGGCGTCGTCGTCGAATCGCGAGTGAGTTCCATGTCCCGGAGGCGTCCTGTGGTCGCGCGTTGCAGCCGGGGTTTCTTGCCAGCCGCTGCACGCGAACTTACTCTTGCGGCGCGCCTTCCATCAAGCGCCTGCGCGAGCGATTCTCGCCGCGCGCCGCTCTGGCTCACTCTCCCTGTTCATGATCATACCGACGATCGGTCCTCGCGCCACCGCGGTACTGTTCGCGGCCCTGGTGAGTGTTGCTCCACCGGCGGTCGGCGCCCAGCAGTCGCCTCCGCCCTCCCCCGCCGCGATCCTGCTCCGTCCGGCCCGTGTCTTCGACGGCTCGGAGCTGCACGAGGGCTGGACTGTTCTGGTGCGCGGCGAGCGCATCGAGCGCGTGGGACCATCAGCGCAGGTCGGGACGCCGGCCAACGTTCGGGTGATCGAGCTTCCGGGCGCCACGCTTCTCCCCGGGTTGATCGACGCGCACTCGCACGTGCTGCTCCATCCGTACAATGAGACGGGCTGGAACGACCAGGTGCTGCGCGAGTCGCTGGCGCTGCGCGTGGCTCGCGCGACCAACCACCTGCGGGCGACGCTCGACGCCGGCTTCACTACGCTGCGCGACCTCGGCACCGAGGGTGCGGATCAGGCCGACGTCGGCCTCCAGCAGGCCGTGAACGAGGGGATCATTCCGGGCCCCCGGCTCATCGTCGTCACCCGGGCGATCGTCGCGACGGGCAGCTACGCACCCAATGGCTTCGACCCGCGCTGGCAGATTCCACAGGGCGCCGAGGAAGCGGATGGCGTCGAACAGCTCACGCGCGTCGTCCGCTCCCAGATCGCCAAGGGGGCCGACTGGATCAAGGTCTATGGCGACTACCGATGGGGGCCTAACGGCGAGGCACGTCCGACGTTCAGCATCGCGGAGCTGACCGCGATCGTCGAGACGGCGCGCAGCAGCGGACGCGCGGTCACGGTGCATGCGACGACGCCGGAGGGAATGCGCCGCGCCACAATGGCCGGCGTGGAGACGATCGAGCACGGTGACGACGGCACGGCCGAGGTGTTCCGGCTGATGGCGCTGAAGAAGGTCGCGCTCTGTCCGACGCTCGCCGCCGGGGACGCCATCCTCCAGTACCGCGGCTGGAAGAAGGGTGTCGATGCCGATCCGCCGTCGATCATCGCGAAGCGCGCGAGCATGAAGGCCGCGCTCGCGGCCGGCGTCACGATCTGCAACGGCAGTGACGTCGGGGTCTTCACCCACGGCGACAACGTGCGCGAGCTCGAGATGCTCGTCGATTACGGCATGACTCCGACGCAGGCGCTGCGCGCTGCCACCTCGACCGACGCCCGCGTCCTCCACATGGAAGACCGGATCGGCCGCGTCGCCGCCGGGCTCCTCGCCGACCTGCTCGCGGTCGAAGGCGATCCGACGCGGGACATCACGTCGCTGCGTCGCGTGAGGATGGTAATGAAGGGCGGCGCGATCGTTCGCGACACCGGATCGCGTTAGGCGCTCAGGGCGCGAGCTCGATACGGCTCGCCAGATCGCGCATCGCCTCGAGGGGTCCGCCGGTGAACTCCATGCGGATGTCGTGGAGCTGGGCGTCGACCTGTGCGCCGTTGACGATGCGCAGGAACTGCGCGAGACCGAGCACGACGATGTAGGTGTCTTCGACCTGGCGTGCGCGGCCACCACTCACGTCCAGGCCGTTGCGCGACACGAGCGGACCCGCGACGACGATCGGGACGCCGCCGTCGACGTAGATCGCGATGTCACCCGTTCCTTCCCGGTCCGAGCGGAGCGCAACGTCGGTCGGGCGGGTGAACTTGAGCACCAGCGTCACCACGTCCGGATAGGCCTTGAGCGTCGTGCCGGCGTAGACGAATCCGGTGCTCATCTCCACACTGCGCAACGCGCCGCGACGGATGAAGACACCGCGCTGCGTATCGTCGAAGGGAAGCGTGAGCGAGATGGAGCTGGCGTTCTCCTCGTCGTCATGGCTCCGTTCGATCTGTCCCCAGTGCGTGAACTGCCGCGCAGCCGGAATCGGCGGCAGGTTCGCCGGGACGGCGACCGTTACCGGCGCAGTCCCCGCCGATGCAACCGTCTGCGCGGAGAGCGGGAACGACGCGGCGAGGAGCGCTGCGGTCGCGAGGGCGTATTTTCGGGTCATGATGCGTCTGGGCGGTGGGGTAGGGCACTGAATCGGCGCCCCTATTCAGACGTTTTGCTCCCCGCCCAGGCAACGGCCGAGACCGTTACAGTCGTTCCCGTCGCTTCCGCAATGCCTGCCGGGCCGCGCGAAGGCCGCTCCCGATCGCGCCATGCACCGTGCCGTTCCGGCCGCCCCCAACGGTCGCCTCGCCGGCGAAGAAGAGGGTACCATCGATCCCTCTGGCGAGCGTTTTCGAGGCGTTGCTGCCGCCGACCATTGGGTAGCTGTAGGCTCCGCGAGCGAACGGATCGCTTCCCCAGTCATGCGTCCATGCTCCAGTCACGGAGCGCGCGACGCGGCGGCCGCTCATCCCTAACGGTCGGGCGAGCGCGGTGATGGCGCGATCGGCGATTTCGTCGCCAGAGAGTCCAGTCATCGCCGTCGCGCGCAATCCGCCGGCCCAGCCGACGATCATCGGCGCGCGAAGCGGCATCGGTGTCCACCAGACGGGGAAACTCGGATCGTCACCGTGGAGAAAGCTCATCGTCGAAAGCGACGCGCCTTTCGGCAGCCGTGGATGCCTGACCGCTTCCCAGACCGGCTCGTCGAATGCGAGCACGACACGCCGTGCGTCGCCCATCGCCAGGCGGCGCGCCGCAGCGAGCAGCACGGCCGGTTCGGGGTCGATTGCAATCGCGCCGTCGCCGGCGCTGGTGGCCACCGCGGCGAACAACCCTAACGGTACGCTGATGATGACCGCCCGTCCTTCGTAGCGGCGTGGTTCGCCGCTGGCACGCTCCGTCGCCTCGACGACGACAGCGCCGCGCCGCCATCGCACCCGGCGGGCGACGATCCCGGCTTCGACGGCGTTGCCGAGCTCGCGCACGAGCCACTGGGGCACACGGTCATAGCCGTCCACCAGCCGCGCATTGCCTTCGTCCTCGGCGCTCTCCGGTGCGCCGCCATCGGCGAGCGCGCGCGCGCTGATCAGCGCGGGATCAGCGGCGTGAAATCCGGCGACGTACTCCCGAGCGAGCGCCCGCGCCCGGGCGAGACGCGGCCCGCCAGGGTGGGTCGCGAGAAAATCCTCGAAGCTGCGATCGGTGCGGTCATCGTTGCGCAGCTTGCCGAGCACTGTCTCCACGTCATTCCAGAAATCGCCTGCGTTGGTGAGGCGACGGCCTTCAACGCGCCAGTGTTCGCCGCCGGCGTCGCAGCGGAGAAGTCCAGCATCGCGCGCGATCTCCGCGACTTCCTGCGCCTTGCCGTGCAGGAATTCAGCGCCGAGTTCGATCGGGAGTTGAGTGACGTCGCTGCGCTCGGTGAGAATGCGACCGCCAATCCGATCGCGCGCCTCGAGGACACGTACTTCTTCCCCATTCCGCGCGAGCGCGCGGGCCGCGGCGAGGCCGGCGACCCCAGCGCCGATGACGATGATCATGGCGCGCTCACTGGCAATATTCCTGCTCGCGGGCCGGTGGTCGTAGGAAAAAAAGAACAGGAGCGCGGCCGAGGCCGTGCTCCTGTTCTCCCTTCCCCCGACTCGCGCCGGGGCCCCGTCTTACATCTTCGGCATCAGGACGGTGTCGATGACGTGAATCACGCCGTTCGACTGGTAGACGTCGTACGTCGAGATGGTCGCGACATTCCCGGCTTCATCCTTGAGCACGATGTTGCGCGGACCGTTCATCATTGCCCACAGCTTGCCACCGCTGACGGTCTTGAGTTCGGTGGTTCCCTTTCCGCGCTTGATCGCCTGCTCGATCGCCTTGGAATCAATCCGGCCGGCGACGACATGGTACGTGAGGACCTGGGTCAGCGCCGCCTTGTTCTCGGGCTTGAGCAGGTTGTCGACGGTGCCCGCGGCCAGTGCCGCGAACGCCTTGTTGGTCGGCGCGAAGACCGTGAACGGACCCTTCGACGCCAGCGTCTCGACGAGGCCAGCAGCCTTGACCGCGGCGACGAGCGTGGTGTGGTCGGCCGAGTTGGCCGCGTTCTCGACGATGTTCCTCGATGGCAGCATCGCCTGCCCACCGACGGTGACCGTGCCCTTCATCGTCGCGTGCCCCATCTTGTCCGTCTTGTGCATCTTGTCCATGCTGCCCTGAGCGAACGCCGGCGTCGCGATCGCGACAGCTGCGGCAAGTGCGGTGATCTGGAACAAACGCATATTGGTCGATCTCCTGGAATTTTCGCGGATACCGCGATAGTTGTGGCGCTCGTGCAGAGGGTGCGACACGAGCCGGCGAACTGGAATCGCAGCGGTAGCAGGAAACGTCAGGCCGCGATGAATCGTCGCTTGAGAAGACTTCACCCTCGGAGCGATGCAGGGGCACGAAACGCACCAACCCCGTGTTTACTATGCAGACGCGTCGAGCGCGGACTGGCTCGCGCGAGACGCGCACGAGCGCGCGCACCGCAACCGGATCCTCGCGTTCGCGGCGGTCGGCTCGTTCATCCTCTCATCGGCGGTTGGCGGGTTACTTCCGCGAGAATCGGGAACTTCGTTCTGGCCGTACCCGTTATTCGGGACCCCGCTCGGCACGTTGCTGGTCTGGCTCGGTGTCTTCTGGTTTCCACGAGCGATCGGCGACGGGTTCATCGGGTTGCTCTGGCCGAATCGCGGCGCCGCGCCGCGGCAAGCGAGTTACTCGCACATCGAATCGATGGCGGCGAGCGGTGACGTCGCTGGTGCGCTCGGCGCGTACGAGCAGGTCATCGCCGCCAATTCGACAGCGATCGTCCCGCGCGCGCAGGCCGCGGAGTTGTACGCCAGGGGCACCGATCCGGCGCGCGCTGCCGCGCTCTACACCGAGATTCGGCGGGTCCCCGGCTGCTCGCCGCAGAACGACCTCTACGCGACCCAGCGCCTGATCGACCTCTACGACGGCCCGCTCGACCAGCCGGCGAAGTCGCTCACCGAGCTGCGGCGAATCATCGAGCGCCACCGCAACAGCCGCGAAGCACCCTTCGCCCGCGCCGCGCTGGTCAAGCGGAAGCGCGACACGAAGGCCTAACGGCTGCTGGGGGCCGGGGGCGCCAGGGGCCGGGGACCGGGGACCAGGGGCCAGGGGCCAGCAACGACCTCGGGATGTCACTTCCTCTGGCCCTTCGTCCCTCGCCCTGGCCGCTGGGCCCTGACCCCTGACCCCTGACCCCTGGCCCCTGGCCCCTGGCCCCTGGCCCCTGACCCCTGACCCGCCTAACGGCGGTACCCGGTCGCGCCATCCGGTCCGGCTTCGACGATCACGGCGGTCCCGTAGCAGAGAACTTCCGTTGCCCCGCTCATCACCACGGTTGCGTCGTAGTCGACCGCGATGATGCCGTTGGCCCCCGCCTGCTCGGCGTGGGCGACCATGATGTCGTAGGCTTCCTGGCGCGCGGTTTCGCAGAGGTGCGTGAGGATCGTGATGTTACCGCCGAAGAATCGCTGCACCCCCGCGCCGATGTTCCCGATCACCGACCGGGATCGCACGGTGATGCCGCGGACGATGCCGAGCGACTGGGCGATGTGATAGCCCGGGATGTAGTTCGCACTACTGACGAAGCGGTGATCCATTTTATCTCCAAATTCCGCGGGGAGGTCGAGGGCAGTCGGCCATTAGCCGTTAGCCGTTAGCGGGCAGCCGAACGGCGTTGAAGGTACGCACCCTCAACGCCGTTCGCGAATCGCTAATGGCTAATGGCTAACAGCCGATTATGCGCCGGACGTCGCCCGGCGCCGCGAGCTTGCCCTTAGTACCGATAGTGCTCCGGCTTGAACGGGCCTTCGACCGGGACGCTCAGGTAGGCCGCCTGCTCCGGCGTCAGCTTCGTCAGCTTCACGCCGAGCTTCTCGAGGTGCAGACGCGCAACCTTCTCGTCGAGGTGCTTCGGCAGGATGTAGACCTTCTTCTCGTAGCGGCTCGTGTTGTTGAACAGCTCGATCTGCGCCATCACCTGGTTCGAGAACGACGCCGACATCACGAAGCTCGGGTGGCCGGTTGCGCAGCCGAGATTCATCAGGCGGCCTTCGGCGAGGATGAGCACCGAGTGGCCGTCCGGGAACACGTACTCGTCGAACTGCGGCTTGATGTTCACCCGCTTCACACCCTTCGTCTTCTTCAGGCCGGCCATGTCGATCTCGTTATCGAAGTGGCCGATGTTCGCGACGATCGCCTTGTCCTTCATCCGCGACATGTGGTCGGCGGTGATGATGTTGAAGTTGCCAGTCGCCGTGATGTAGATGTCGGCGGTCGCGATCACATCCTCGAGTGTCGCGACCTGGTAGCCTTCCATCGCCGCCTGCAGCGCGCAGATCGGATCGATCTCGGTCACGACGACGCGCGCGCCCTGGCCGCGGAGCGCCTGCGCGCAGCCCTTGCCGACCTCTCCAAAGCCGAAGACGACGCAGAGCTTTCCCGCGAGCATCACATCGGTCGCGCGATTGAGCCCGTCGATCACCGAGTGACGGCAGCCGTAGATGTTGTCGAACTTCGACTTCGTCACCGAGTCGTTGACGTTGATCGCCGGGAAGAGGAGCGTGCCGGCCTTCATCATCTCGTAGAGGCGATGCACGCCCGTCGTCGTCTCCTCGGTGACGCCCTTCAGATCCTTTGCCATCCTGCTCCAGCGGCCGGGATTGTTCACCGCCTCGGCGCGGATCAGGTCGAGGATGACACCCCACTCCTCGGGCTCGCTGTCTTCGTCGAACCCCGGGATCTTCCCCGCCTTCTCGAACTCGGCGCCCTTGTGAACGAGCAGGGTCGCGTCGCCGCCATCGTCGAGCAGCATGTTCGGTCCGGTCCCATCGGGCCACATCAGCGCCTGCTCGGTGCACCACCAGTACTCCTCGAGTGTCTCGCCCTTCCAGGCATAGACCGGCACGCCCTTCGGCTTCTCGACCGAACCGTCAGGCCCGACGACCACTGCCGCCGCGGCGTGATCCTGCGTCGAGAAGATGTTGCACGACACCCAGCGGACATCGGCGCCCAACGCGGTCAGCGTCTCGATCAGGACCGCGGTCTGGATGGTCATGTGCAGCGACCCCATGATCTTCGCGCCCTCGAGCGGGAGCTTGCCCGCATACTCCTCACGGATCGCCATCAGCCCGGGCATCTCCTGCTCGGCGAGGCGCATCTCCTTGCGACCCCACTCGGCGAGCGAGAGGTCAGCGACCTTGAATGGTGGACGGTCGATCTTCGTCTTCGTTGGAGCGGGCTTTGTCGCGGTTGCCATTTGAAAAACCTCTCGGGTGAAGTAGTACTGGAGTAGTCGGTAAGGCTTTAGACCCGGGGGCCAGGGGCCAGGCGTGAGCCACGGCGTTTTCTGACGGCGCCGCCGGCGTGCCTGGCCGCGGGCCCCTGGCCCCCTGCAGTCGCGGTCCGCGCCGAAGCGGCGAACAGCGACGGCCCCTTCGCGGCCGGGTCAGGGGTGAGCGCGTTATGACGAACTGCGGTGAATCCGGCAGCGCCGAGCCACTGGTTCAGCTGCGCGGCGTCGAAGCCCTGCCAGAGGTGTCCCATCTGCTGACGATACTCGTCGTGGTCGTGCGGAATCATGTCGACGACGAGGAGACGCCCGTTCGGCTTGAGCGCGCGACGGGCTTCGGCAAGCACTCGCGTCGGATCGACGGTGTAGTGGAGCACGAGAAAGAGCAGCGCGGCATCGAGCTCGCCGTCGTCGATCGGGAGTGATTCGAGCTCGCCCTGCCGAAGCTCGACGTTCGGGAGACGGTCGAGACGTTTGCGCGCCGCCGAGAGCATCGCCCGCGAACTGTCCACCGCGACCACCTGTCCGACGAATGGCGCCAGCGCTTCGCTGAGCTGGCCGGTGCCACAGCCGAGGTCCCCCACCGTCCAGTCATCGTCGAGAAGGCCAAGCAATGTGCCGACGTCGGCACGGCGGCCGAAGAGCTCCGCCCGGAGCGCGTCCCACTGCGACGCGGCGCCCGAAAAGAACTCCTGCGACTTCAGCTTCCGCTCGGCGAGTGTCGCCCGTAGCCGGTCGGCGTCGTGGTGAGCGAGCGTACTCTCGGCCGTCTGTTCGCGAACGATCTGCCAGAGCCGCCGCGCCGCGGCATCGAGGGGGTTCGTCATCCGGTACTGCCGGCTCGTCCCCTCGGCGCGCGACACGAGCCAACCTTCGTCACCGAGGGTCTTGAGGTGACGGCTCACGGTGGACTGCGGAAGCTGGAGCACCGCGCACAGTTCTCCGACCGTCAGCTCGTGCTTGTCGAGCAGGAGCAGCAAGCGACCCCGGGTGGGGTCGGCAAGCGAGCTCAGTTGGTCAAAAATGGTGGCGCGGGTCATTTGTCTCTATCCGTATATCCGGATAGAAGGATACAACCGGCGCTCGTTGGGGGCAAGGGCCGGTTTTCCGTGTTCCGTCGCGGGCTGCTAGGTCCCCTCTCCCCCTCCGGTGACGTAGAGCACCACCGCCATCGCTGCGAGGAGCGTCATTGCTACCAGCGTCGTCTTCACCGCTCCCCCACCCTCCACGCGCGCTCCGATGTACGCGCCGCTCGCGGGCTTCACGAGTGAGCCGTCGCCGGGAAAATTCTCACCGCGCGCCTGGAGTACGAGCACCTCGTTCACCCGGATCGCCGCATCAGCGAATGTGCCTCCAGTCATCCGGGTTCGAACAATTCCCCGCTGATGGGTCTCGAGCTGCATCCCGCCGACCGTGAAGTCGAGCCGGGCCTGTCGCCCGAGTGCCTGGTCGAATCGAACGCCGATGCCGCGCCTCGACTCGCCGGCGCCAACCTCCCCGACGACGCCGACCGCGGCACCGTCCGAGATCCGTCGGGCGTAGCCGAGCACGGCGAAGCCGTGATGGTCGAGCACCGGGTAGGCGTGGGCGGGATCGCGAGTCGAATGGTCGGTCTGGCCCGTCGCTCGCGCGCGGACACCCAGCTCGAGCAGCGCGAAGTTCCGGCAATCCGGGCGCGTGTCGAGCTTCACGCCGAAGCACCATCGATCCGTGCCGCCCGGGGCGATTACAACGTTAGGCGGTGACCCCTGCGCGAGGGCCATGTGCGGAGCGACCAGCACGATCGCGATCAGAGCGAGTCTCGAGCGCATCATGTTGTACGGTGAGGGGGAACGGGCGTCTCGGTGACACTCGCAGAACCTGCGCGGCGCACCGCGCGTCACCCTCGCTCGATCGCTGCCTCGATGAGCGCCAGCACCGTGGCAGGCATGGGCCAGCCCTTCCCGCTCCAATCGG
>JANMAM010000019.1:0-7144 GCA_031359795.1 Gemmatimonadaceae bacterium | reverse complement strand
CCCCGCTGATGGGTCTCGAGCTGCATCCCGCCGACCGTGAAGTCGAGCCGGGCCTGTCGCCCGAGTGCCTGGTCGAATCGAACGCCGATGCCGCGCCTCGACTCGCCGGCGCCAACCTCCCCGACGACGCCGACGGCGGTGCCGCCCGAGATCCGTCGGGCGTAGCCGAGCACGGCGAAGCCATGATGATCGAGCACCGGGTAGGCGTGGGCGGGATCGCGCGTCGAATGGTCGGTCTGGCCCGTCGCTCGCGCGCGGACACCCAGCTCGAGCAGCGCGAAGTTCCGGCAATCCGGGCGCGTGTCGAGCTTCACGCCGAAGCACCAGCGATCCGTCTCGCCCGGGGCGATTACAACGTTAGGCGGTGACCCCTGCGCGAGGGCCATGTGCGGAGCGACCAGCACGATCGCGATCAGAGCGAGTCTCGAGCGCATCATGTGTACGGTGAGGGGGAACGGGCGTCTCGGTGACACTCGCAGAACCTGCGCGGCGCACCGCGCGTCACCCTCGCTCGATCGCTGCCTCGATGAGCGCCAGCACCGTGGCAGGCATGGGCCAGCCCTTCCCGCTCCAATCGGCGATCTCCGCACCATCGACGATGATGCGCAGCTCGAGCAGCTTTCCATTCGTTTTCGTCACCTGCACATTCTCGCGGCCCTGCAGCTTCGCCGCCACCCGGGCGGCAATGAAGTTGCGGCCGGGTCAAACCGGGCAGTGACGGATTTCGACAGTGTGCATGATCACGATGAATGAGAAGATGAGCGCGTCGCGGCGGGTGCGCCGCGACTGAACGCGATGAAATCGGCCAACGCTGGTGCGGCGCCGGCTAATGCCGGTCCACCGCGGCGAGCGTCTCGCGTGTGAGCTCGACCAGCGCCGGCCGCGTCGCTGACAGCTCGTTGTACCGAATGTGATAGGCAGGCACGCCGCCGTTGAGGATGAGGCGTATCCGCGCGATCAGCGCCGGTATGTCGGGCGCCGGCGGGGGATCGCGTCGCGTCCGGACCGGGAGCACTGCATCATCGAGCTGCACGATGACCTCGGAGAGCGCGCCGAGCCAGGCAAACCGCGGGTCCCCGATCAACAGCTGCAGAAACGCCGCCGGCGCGATCGCGCCGCGCGATCGCTCGTGCTCCGCCTTCTCGGCATCGAGCAATGCGCGATGCAACCGGAGCAAACGAAGCCGGAGGTCTGCGAGAGAGGGCGCGCTCATTCACGCAACATAACGGGGCGCGGCGGGGGCGGAGAGGACTGCAGAACCGTTCCGCCGTTCCGCGGTTCTTCCCAGTCTGGCGCGACGATTGCCTTCCTCCCCCGCATGCCCCACGCTCCGCGTCTTCGTCCCGGTGAGCCGTTGCCACCCGGGCCGCCACCTGCTGCACGCGAGTTGCTGCTCGAGACGACGGAGCGCGGTCTGTACTGTGGCGCGGGCGACTTCTACATCGATCCGTGGATGCCGGTTCCGCGCGCGGTCATCACGCATGCGCATGGGGATCACGCGCGGTGGGGGTGCGAGAGCTATCTCTGCTCGGACGAGGGAGCGCGGGTTCTTCGGACGCGGATCGGCCCCGACGCGAGGATCGAAAGCGTTGCCTTTGGTACTCCGGTCAGCATCAACGGTGTTCGTGTCTCGCTGCACCCGGCGGGGCACATCCTCGGGTCATCGCAGATTCGCGTCGAGCACCGCGGTGAAGTGTGGGTCGTGTCCGGAGACTACAAGACCGAGCCCGACCCGACATGCACCGCGTTCGAGGCGGTCCGCTGCCACACCTTCGTTACCGAGTCGACGTTCGGGCTGCCGATCTACCGCTGGGCGCCGCAGCGCGAGGTCTTCGCCGACATCGCCGGATGGTGGCGCGGCAACGTCGTTTCGGGACGGTCGTCGGTGATCTTCGCCTACGCGTTAGGCAAGGCCCAGCGGGTGCTCGCGGGGTTGATCGACGACCAGGCCGGGCCAATATTCACCCATGGCGCGGTCGAGCGGTTGAACCGCGACTACCGCGCGGGCGGCGTCGCGCTTCCGCCGACGACCTATGCCGGCGCCGCACCAAAGGGACAGAGCTTTGCCGGTGCGCTGATCGTTGCCCCACCCTCCGCCGCCGGATCGTCGTGGCTTCGTCGCTTCGCACCGGCATCGACGGCCTTTGCCAGCGGGTGGATGCGCATTCGCGGCGCGCGACGCCGTCGTTCGCTCGACCGCGGCTTCCCACTGTCCGACCACGTCGACTGGCCAGCGCTGCTTGGCGCGATCGACGCGACCGGCGCGTCGCGGGTGCTCGTCACGCACGGATATCGCGAGCCGGTGGTTCGCTGGTTGCTCGAGCGCGGCGTCGAGGCGCACGCAATCGCGAGCCGCTGGGAGGGTGAACCCGAGGGCGACGCGGAAGGCGAGTTGGACGCGGAGCAGCGCGGGGCGGCTGTCGCCGACAATGGAGAGCCGGCGCCGTGAGGCAGTTCGCTGCGCTGTTCGCCCAGCTCGACGAGACCACGCGCACCAACGAGAAGGTCCACGCGATGGTTCGCTACTTCTCCGCGGCCGATCCTGGGGACGCCGCGTGGGCGGTGCATTTCCTGGCCGGGGGACGGCCGAAGCGCCTGATTCCCGCGCGCAAGCTCGCCGGTTGGGCAATGGCGGAGGCGAATGTCCCCGAGTGGCTGTTCGAGGAATCGTATCACGCCGTCGGCGACCTCGCCGAAACGATCTCGCTGCTCCTCCCTGACGCGCCATCCGGCTCGGACCGCCCGCTGCGCGAGTGGATCGAGCAGCGACTGCTGTCGCTCGCCGGTGCGAGCGAGGATGTCCAGCGTGCCGGCGTCGTCGCCGCGTGGCGGGAGCTCGCCGGCAACGAGCGCTTCGTCTGGATCAAGCTGATCACCGGTGGGTTCCGAGTCGGCGTGTCGTCGCTGCTCGTGGTGCGCGCGCTCGCGAAAACCACAGGCATCGATGAAGCCACGATTGCGCACCGGTTGACCGGAACGTGGGAGCCGCGCCCGGAGTCGTTCCTCGCGCTGTCGGCAACCGATGTCGCGGATGCGGACATCTCGCGGCCGTACCCCTTCTTCCTCGCGCATGCGCTCGACGCCGATCCGGCAACGTTAGGCTCGCGCGCTGACTGGCAGGTCGAGTGGAAATGGGACGGCATTCGCGCACAGCTCATTCGCCGGCGCGGCCAGACATTCCTCTGGACTCGCGGTGAGGAGCTGGTCACCGATCGCTATCCGGAGATCGCCGAGGCGGCTCGGCTGCTGCCCGACGGCACGGTGCTCGACGGGGAGCTGCTGCCCTGGCGCGACGATCGACCGCTGCCCTTCGCCCAGCTGCAGCGGCGCATCGGGCGCAGGACGTTAGGCGCGAAGATGCTCGCTGACGTCCCGGTTGTGCTGATGGGGTACGACCTGCTGGAGATGGACGGCGCCGACCTGCGCACCGAGCCGATGTCGGCGCGGCGCGCGCGGCTCGAGGAGCTGCTCGCCCGGCAGACGCTCAGGCACCGCTTCACCCTGTCGCCGCTGGTCCCGGGTGAAAGCTGGGACGACGTCAGGCGGTCGCACGGTGACGCGCGCGAGCTCGCCGCCGAGGGGCTGATGCTCAAGCGCAGCGACGCACCGTACGGCGTCGGGCGCAGGCGCGGACCGTGGTGGAAGTGGAAGGTGCAGCCCTACACCGCCGACGCGGTGATGGTCTATGCGCAGGCAGGTCACGGCAGGCGCGCATCGCTCCACACCGATTACACCTTCGCCGTCTGGGACGACGACCGCCTCGTCCCGTTCGCCAAGGCATACAGCGGCCTGACGGATGAAGAGATCGGGCGCCTTGACGCATGGATCCGGCGCAACACCATCGAGAAGTTCGGGCCGGTTCGCTCCGTCAAAGCCGAACAGGTCTTCGAGCTCGCGTTCGAGGGAATCCAGGCGTCGCCGCGGCACAAGTCGGGAGTCGCGGTGCGCTTTCCGCGCATCCTGCGCTGGCGCACCGACAAGAAGCCGGAGGACGCCGACACGATGGAAACGCTCCGTGCGTTGATGGCGCAGCCGGGCTGAGGATGCGCCGTGTCGAGACGTGGTTTGCCGCGCGCGGCTGGCAGGTGTTCGACTTCCAGCGCGAGACGTGGGGTGCGTACCTCCGCGGCGAGAGTGGGCTGATACACGCCGCGACAGGAACGGGCAAGACGCTGGCAGCGTGGATGGGCCCGATCATCGAATGGCTCGCCGAGCAAGGGCCTCGGCGACCGGGGGTCGAGTCGTTTGACGACGAGGTTGACGACCTCCCGAATACGCCGAGCCGGCGGCCGCGCCGTGACACCGCGCCCGGACTGCGGGTTCTCTGGATCACGCCGCTCCGCGCCCTCGCCGCTGACACCGCCGAAGCGTTAGGCGCGCCGGTCCGCAGCCTCGGCATTCCCTGGACCGTCGAGACCCGCACGGGCGACACTTCGCCGACGCAACGTGCGCGTCAAGGACGAAAGCTCCCGACGGCGCTGATTACCACGCCGGAGAGCGTGTCGCTGCTGCTGTCGCGCGCCGACGCGGCGGAGCTGTTTGGCGATCTCCGGCTGGTCGTCGTCGACGAGTGGCACGAGCTCCTCGGGACCAAACGCGGGGTGCAGACCGAGCTCGCGCTGTCGAGGCTGCGCGCGCTCCGCCCCCCTGTCCGCGTCTGGGGGCTGTCCGCGACGATCGGCAACATCGACGAGGCGGCGACGACGCTGCTCGGTGTCGGCCATGACACGCCCGAACCACGTATCATTCGCGGCGTCGATGCGAAAGCGGTCGTCGTCGATTCGCTGATTCCACCAGTCGTCGAGCGCTTTCCCTGGGCCGGTCATCTCGGCACGCAGATGGTGCCGCAGGTCGTCGCAGCAATCGAAGAGGGAGCGAGCGCGATCGTGTTCACCAACACGCGCTCGCAAACCGAGATCTGGTACCAGGCGATTCTTGCGGCGCGGCCGGATTGGGCGGGGCGCATCGCACTCCACCATGGCTCGCTCGACCGCAAGCGGCGCGATTGGGTCGAGGAGGGTCTCCGGAGCGGCGAGCTTCGCTGCGTCGTGGCCACCTCCAGCCTCGACCTCGGCGTGGACTTTTCGCCGGTCGACCGAGTCCTGCAGATCGGCAGCCCAAAGGGCGTCGCTCGCCTGCTGCAGCGCGCGGGGCGGAGTGGCCATCGTCCTGGGGCCGTCAGCCGGGTGACCTGTGTACCGACGAATGTGCTCGAGCTCATCGAAGTCGCGGCGGCTCGCGACGGCATCGCCCGTGGCGCGATCGAGGCGCGCCCGCTGCTCGAGCGACCGCTCGATGTCCTCGTCCAGCACGTCGTCACTGTCGCGTTAGGCGGTGGGTTCCGCGCCGACGCGCTGCTCGGCGAGGTTCGCGGCACGCGCGCGTACGCCGAACTGCGCGACGACGAATGGGAATGGGTCCTCGCGTTCGTCACGAGCGGTGGCGAAGCGCTGCGTGGATACCCGGAGTACTCGCGAGTGCTCGTCGAGGATGACGGCCGGTACGTGGTGCGCGACGCCGGCATCGCCCGGCGGCACCGGCAGTCGATCGGGACGATCGTCAGTGACGGGTCGATCGTCGTCCAGTACCTGCGTGGAGGCGGTGGAGCGTTAGGCAGTGTCGAGGAATCGTTCATCGCCCGGCTCAAGCCGGGCGATCGCTTCGCCTTCGCGGGGAAGCCGCTCGAGTTCGTTCGCGTGCGCGACATGAAGGCCTGGGTGCGCAGGGCACCGTCGGCGAAGGGGGCGGTGCCGCGCTGGATGGGCAGCCGATTGCCGCTGTCGGGAGCGCTGGCCGAGGCGCTGCGGAAGAAGCTGGACGAGGCGTCGAACGGTGAATCGCGAGACGCCGAGATGCGGGCAATCCGTCCGATCATGGAGGTACAGGCACGCTGGTCGCATATTCCCTGCGCCGACGAGCTGCTCGTCGAGCGGATGAAGACACGCGAGGGGCATCACCTCTTTTTCTTCCCGTTCGAGGGGCGGCTCGTGCACGAAGGACTTGCGGCGCTCTTCGCCTACCGGATCGCGCGGCTCGCGCCGATCACCTTCTCGATCGCGGCAAACGACTACGGCTTCGAGCTGCTCGCCCCGGAGGCGGCGCCGCTCGACGAGGCGCTCGCGAGCGGGCTCCTCGCTCCGCGCGAGCTCCTCGAGGACATCCCCGCGTCGCTCAACGCGACCGAGATGGCGCGCCGCCAGTTCCGCGAGATCGCCCGCGTCTCGGGTCTCGTCTTCCCGGGGCTGCCTCACTCCGGGAAGACCGCGCGTCAGCTGCAGGCGTCGAGCGGACTGTTCTTCGACGTCCTCCAGCGTTATGACCCGGCCAACATGCTGCTCTCGCAGGCGCATCGCGAAGTGCTCGAGCGGCAGCTCGAGAGCAGCCGCCTCGGGCGCACGCTCGAGCGGCTGAGCAGGTCGCGCGTCGTCATAACGGCGCCGAAACGGTCGTCGCCGCTGGCGTTTCCATTGCTCGTCGACCGGGTGCGGGACCGGGTGTCATCCGAATCGCTCGGCGACCGTATCCGGAAGATGCAGCTCGCACTCGAGAAGGCCGCCGGATGAGCGAACCGTCGCGGCCCGCCCCATCCGGGGATGCACGCTGCACCGTGCGGGGCGAGGAACTGTGGCTGCTGCCCGAGCGTGCCGCCTACTGGGCGCGCCGCGGTACGCTGCTCATCGCCGATCCTCACTTCGGAAAGGCCGCGAGCTTTCGCAGCGCGGGCGTCCCGGTGCCGGCGGGCACCACCGACGGTACGCTGGCCCGGATCGACGCAACCCTCGCCCGCACCGGTGCGAAGCGGCTCGTCTTCCTCGGGGACTTCCTCCACGCGCGCGAGGGACGTGCCGCGTCCACCCTCGGCGCGTTAGGCAGGTGGCGGGAGGAATACGAAGCAATCGACGTCGTCCTCGTTCGCGGCAATCACGACCGGCGCGCCGGCGACCCCCCAGCCGAGCTCCGGATTCACTGCGTCGATGCGCCGCTGCTCGACGCACCCTTCGCGTTCGCGCACCATCCGGGCGCGGTGCCCGACGCGTACGCCATCGCCGGACACATTCACCCGGCGGTAACACTCACCGGACCGGGGCGGCAGCGCGACCGGCTGGCATGCTTCTGGTTCGGGGCGAGCTACGCGGTGCTTCCA
>JANMAM010000214.1:0-5538 GCA_031359795.1 Gemmatimonadaceae bacterium | reverse complement strand
TGTCGTGCGCGAGGGTCGGGTGTTCGAGGTGGATCTCGAGAGTGCGTTGACGGGTAGCGCGGCGGGGCGGGTGGTGCTCTATTCGAATGACGTGGTGGTGGTGCCGAAGAAGACGGGTTTTACCAGGGAGACTCTCTCGTTCGTGCTGGGTCTGACGACGGCCGCACTCAGTATTGCGACCTTTCTTATCACAGTAGGGAAATAAGAATAGTGAGACCGTGTATATGACGGCAGATTCGGGGAGCAGACCGTCCGAGAATGGACAGGGCTTTCACTCCTCGGAATTTCACGAGGAGGACGGACGAAGCGGCCTAACGGCGCGCGAGGTGCTCACTGTTGCGCGCCGTCGCTGGCTCGTCGTGCTGACGGTTTTTGCGGTCGTAGCGGCGATCGGTGCCTGGCGGACGATGCGTCAGCCCAGGATCTATCAGTCGACGTCGACTGTCAGATTCCAGCAGCCGACTCCTGCAGTGCAGGGGATGGCCGGACCGTCGAGCGCCCGCAATTTTTCGGTGGATCCGCTTCAGTCAGAGCAGCTCTTGATCAAGAGCCAGAGCGTCGCAGAACGCGCAGCAATCGCGGCGGGATTGAGGCTGAGCATTGGTCGTCCCGTCCGGTCGCGGCTCGATGTTTTCGGCGACAGTACGCCGCGGGTGGATTCGGCGGCGCGAAACATCGACTATTCCCTGAGTTTCAAGTCCGCTACATATGTGTTGTCGTCGGGGCCCGCGACGTTAGGCTCCGCTGCGTATGGTTCGCCGCTCCGTGCTGCCGGTCTCTCGCTGTTCGTTCCTCATCGCCCGGCGCTCCGGGAGGACCACGTCATCCTCACCGTCCGCCCCCTTAGCGTGGCGGCCGACGCTGTTCGCGGAACGGTCGGCACGCGTGTAATCCCGCAGACGGACGTGATCGAGATCAACTACCGCGGCACCGATCCGGCGGTTGTTCGCGATGCGGCGAACGCCGTCGCCCAGGCGTACTCGCAATTTTCCAGTCAGCTCCAAACGACCAGCGCTCGAAACAAGACTGCGTTTATACTTCAGTCGCTTGCCGCACAGAAGCAGGAATTGGATGCGGCGCAGGGTCGCCTCCAGGCGTTCAAGGAATCCCATCAGACGTCTGACGTTGCTAACGAAATCGCGGCGCTGTTCGAGAATATCCATGCGCTTGAGGGTCAACGGCAGCTTGCGCTAGTTGAACGTTCGCTATACGGGCAACTCCTCGGCAAGCTCACCGAAGCAGACACCGCGGACAACGACCTACGCCGCCTCGCCGGAACGGACGCGATAACCAAGAACGGATACGTCGGCAGCCTTTATACGCGGTGGTTCGACTTGCTGAAGCAACGCGAGGAACTTCTCGCGACTGGGAAGGCGCCTAACCATCCTGATGTGCAGGCGATCGATAAGCTGGTCACGCGGACCAAGAATGACCTGCAAGCCGCGAGTGGCGATTACCTCAAGGGCATCGAGTCGCGTCTCGCGTCGTACAGCCAGGCGATCGCAACTTCGCGCACGCAGGCCGAACAGTACCCGCCACTGGAGTCGCAGCAGGCCCGTTTGCTTGCCGATGTGCGCACTGCGCAGAAAACGTACGATGACTTGCTGACGCAATATCAGATCGCGAGAATCGCGGAGTCAGCGGACGGCGCGACAGTTCGTGTAGTCGACGTTGCGCCGTTGCCAACGTACGCCGTCGCGCCGAATCGCAAACGCGCAGTCATTATGGCGATGCTCCTGGGTCTTGCGCTGGGTGTCGGACTCGCGGTTGGGCTCGATCGGCTCGACGACTCCGTGAAATCGCCAGACGAGCTTCCGACGCGGTTCCAGCTGCCCGTGCTCGGCCAGATTCCAGCGATTCGCGTCAGTGAGAAGCAGGCGCGAGCCGACATGCCTCTCAGCCGTCTCGTCAGCCATGTCGATCCGAGGTCCGTTGTCGCCGAGGCGTATCGATCACTGAGAACGAACATTTCGTTTGCGCGCGCGCAATCGCGCGCCCGGACGCTAGTCCTGACCAGTCCCGGCCCAGCGGATGGAAAGTCGACGACCGTTGCCAACCTGGCAATCACATTTGCGCAGCAGGGCCAGCGGACATTGCTCATCGATGCGGATCTGCGGCGTGCGGTACTCGACAAGACCTTTTCCGTTCCGCGCACGCCCGGACTCACCGAAGTGATCGTCGGCGTATCTCCGCTCGCGAACGCGGTACACAAGACGACCGTCGAGAATCTCTTTGTGATGGCTAGCGGGCAACTTCCGCCAAACCCATCCGAGCTACTCGGGTCCGATCGCATGCGTGAAGTGCTCGCCGAGGCGAGAGAGACGTTCGACGTTGTATTGTTCGATTCGCCGCCACTCCTCGCCGTTACTGACGCTGCGGTGCTGTCGACGATGGTCGACGGCGCGATCCTCGTCGTGCGCGTCGGCAGCACCCGTCGCGAGGCCGTCAGGCGCGCGGCGGCGCACCTGCGCGCGGTGCATTCGCGCGTTCTCGGCGCGGTGTTGAACGACATCGACGCATCGAGCGGGGGGTATTATGGGGGGTACGGGTATTATGCGTACGCGTATCACTCCCACGAGGACGAAACTCCCACGCTGCGCAGCAAGCTTCGCGGAATGGTGAAGCGCGAGTCGGCGAAGCCGCGATGACTTTGGGGACGGTTGCGCTCCGGCTCAGCGAGGCATCGACGGGCTGTGATGTGTCCGTCACGACGGTGTGCGGAATCGAGAGCCGCGGCGGTTCGCGTTGCGCGGGTACGTTCACTCCATGTGCCCCTGGCGCCGGCAGAATCCGGCCGCGCACGCAGTCACTCCGCACCTTCAATGGATCGCGGCAGCGAACCGCCGGACGCGGACATGGACTCCGCGGTTAGGGCCGCCCTCGCCCTTGCGTCGGGCCGGCGGGTTGACGATTTCTCGTTCGCGTGGCCTAGCGCTTTCGCAGTGGCCAAACGCGAACGCTGCGCGCCGTTGGCCTGGCTTCGAAGTGGAGCGGCGATCAAGCGCCTCGCTCCCGCGCACATAACGCAGGCGTGGCGGGCGGAAGCAATCGCATCGGCTGATACGGCATCGTCTTGGGAGCGTGTTCTCTCGCAAGTAATTGTCATACTGCACCGCGTCGCCGTCGCTCCTGTCGTGTTGAAAGGCCTGCCGCTTGCGGAGCGGCTTTACGGTACATTCGTTGCCCGGCCGACTGCCGATCTGGATTTGTACGTCCCGTCGGAGGATCGGGCCGCGGCACATCTGGCGTTGATTGCCGCGGGTTGGCGATGGCTCGGAGGAGCGGCGCCGAGCGAGGGCAGATACGAAGCCGTCGACGATGGACGAGCGATGCGCATCGAAATTCACTCGTCGCTGCTCGACGACGGGTTAGTGAGGCACCTCAGCTTCGCGCCTCCGATCGGTCGCTTGGCGAAGGTGGGCACGACAGAGGCCTTCGTCCACGACGACCCACAACTTCCGTCATTTCTTGCCGTCCATCTTGCCAAGCACGCATTGCCGCCAATGCTGTGGGCGCTCGACTTCGCTGCGCTTTGGCAGGGACTATCCGAACGCGAGCGTGCCGACGCCTGGTCTGCGGCGCGTGCGGCGAACGCCGTCCGCTACCTATCATGGGCGGTAAGGCGAGCGGAGCATCTCTCCGCCGCCATCGAGGGTGAGGCAGGCGCGCTGCGGGCGCTTGGATTTCGCGATGGGCGGCGCCGTGATGTGCACAACGCGCTTCGGGTGGCTGCGCTCGCATCATCATTCGAAGACGCGGGTCGAGTCATCGCCGCGTGGCTGGTCCCACGGTCATCAGGTGAAACGAGATGGAATGCGGTCGTGACGTTCGGCAGGCGGGTTGCGAAGCGCGTGCCTCGTATTTTCGGCCCACGAAGGGCGTATCCGTCTCCTTCGAGACACCCGCCGGCGGGGACACACCTGCACCAGCGGGCTCTAGCGCTCGAGTCGAACGAGTTCGCGCTGATCGCGCGCGATCTGGTTGGTCGTGACGTTTCATTTTGGGTGCGAGCGTCAGGTTCGAGCATGGAGCCCTCCATTCCGAGTGGGTCGGAGGTTCGCCTTCAGCCAATACACGGGCGAGCCCTTCGCGTCGACGACGTCGTGCTCGCTGACGTCGGGGCGCGAGGCTTTGTGATTCATCGAATCCGGGGATTCGACGACCCGTTCTTTCGATTGCGGGGAGATGCGAACGTCAGGTCGGATCCGCCGGTGACGCGCGAACAGACGTATGCGGTCGCAGACGCGATTCGTGTGGACGGACGGATCACCGACATCGCCGGCGTCCCGGTGACGCGCGCGCCGCGCAGGCTGCTCTCGGTGATCGGCGCGTCGCGCCGTGCGTGGCGCCGGATCGGTCGGCGCGACGGCGGGGGGCGAATGGGCCGGAATGCGTAATGCCACCGTTCCGTGCCCGTTTGCGGTCGCGGGCATCCCGTTCGTCCACCAGGGCGAAGCGGGTATGGTGCTGCCCGATTGCATCGCTAGCGACTGGAAGGGCAGCAGGGTTACCGACGAGCCGATTCGTGTGGCTCATGCCGTAGGCGACACGAGCACGAACGGCCTAACGCGAATTATCGCGACGCGGCTGCCGCTGGGAGATTTCTACATCGACGCCGAGGAGCGCCTCGCAATCAGGGGCCGAGGCGCTGGAGAGCCAATCGATCGGCCGCAGCTACTCCGCACGAAACGGAGCGGATTCGAGTACACGATCACCTACGCAGGTGCAGAAGACACGCTCCGCATGCAGTGGGGTTGGCATCGTACCATCTTCATGTTCGCCTTGCCGTTGCGTTGCCGCGGACTTTCTCTGCATGCGACTGCGTTTATATTGCCTGACGGTCGAGGGGTGGCGTGCCCCGGAGTTTCGGGGGCAGGGAAGAGCACGTTGGCTCGCGCGCTCCTTGAAGTTGAGCGACCGGGCCTCACGGTGCTTGGCGACGACCGGATCGCGTTGACGAACGACTCCGGTGCGCTCTGGCTATGGGGCACGCCCTGGCACTCATCTGCGGGGACCTCTGTTGCTGACGACGCGCCGTGCACCGCCCTCGTTTTCGTACGTCACGGCGACCGACCGACTTTGGCGCCGATGAATCCGGGGGACGCGGCACGTCGAGTGTTGCGGACGATCGCGATCCCATTCTGGGACGCGGCAGCCACGGCGTTTGCGCTGGAGACGGTAAATCAGCTCGTGACATCCGTGCCGTGTTTCGAATTCAGCTACGCGCCAGGCCCGCGATCAGGTGACGCCCTCGTCCGGCAACTGATCGACGCGTTGCCAGCGCTCGACACCTAGGGGGAAGGCTCGATGGCGCGATTTGTGCGAACGCACGACGTAGTTTCGCGCCGTATTGCCGGAGAGCTCGTATTGGTGCCGATCGCGGTTCGCACCGACGATGCAGAACGGCGAACGGCGAACTTTTACGTGTTGAACAGTAGTGGCGAGGTCCTCTGGGACAGACTCGAATCGCCCGCTGACATCGAAGAGTTGACATCACATCTCGTTTTACATTTCGAGGTCGACGCGGAGCGAGCGCGG
>JANMAM010000173.1:0-8157 GCA_031359795.1 Gemmatimonadaceae bacterium | reverse complement strand
GCACCACGATGCCGCTCCGGCGACGGCTGTCGAACGCACTGTCGAGCGCCGCGATCAGTGCTGTCGCGGGTCGCGTGCTTCCCGACACCCAATGCGGCTACCGCGCGTTCCGCCGCGAGGTGATCGAGTCGATCGACGCGTTGGGCGACCGTTACGAGTTCGAGACCGACTTCATCATCCGCGCCGCTCGGGCTGGCTTTCGGATCGCGACCGTTCCGATCCCGACGATTTATGTTACCGCCGAGGCGGGCGGACGCAGCCACTTCCGCGAGTGCCGGGACACGGCACGGGTGGTGGCCACGATTTTTCGGCATCGAAAGAGGAGTGTGAGTTGATGCGGTTGCTCCTGACGAACGACGACGGGATCCTCGCGCACGGTCTGGCCTGCCTGATCGAGGCCGCCGAACCGTTAGGCGAGATCACGGTGGTCGCCCCGGACCGCGAGCAGAGCGCGACCAGCCATTCGCTCAGCCTGCACCATCCGCTGCGCCCGGTCTCGCGTGGCGAGCGCCGCTTCCAGGTGGATGGCACGCCGACGGACTGCGTGATGCTCGCCGTGGAGGCGTTGATGCCCAACCGCCCGGATTTCGTGCTGAGCGGGATCAACCATGGGCAGAACATGGGGGAAGACGTGCTGTACTCGGGCACCGTCGCCGCGGCCATGGAGGGACTGGCGCTCGGACTGCCGTCGCTGGCCTTCTCGTTCGCGGGTGGCGACCTGCGAGCGGACCTCACCCACCTCAAGGAGCAGGTGAAGGTCATCACGCCGCTGCTGCGTCACATCACGTCACTTCCGAATTTCCCGAAAGACACGCTTCTCAACATCAACCTGCCCCCGGTTCCCGCGGACCAGGTAAAGGGTGTGCGGCTCACGCGGCTCGGACGCCGGGTCTATTCCAACTCGCTCAAGCCGATGGAAGATCCGTGGGGCAGGCAGATCTACTGGATCGGCGGTGGATCGATCGCCTGGACCGGACCAGCGGACTCGGACTTTCAGGCGATTCAGGACGGCTACGTGTCAGTCACGCCGCTCCACCTGGACCTCACGCACTTTCACATGCTGGAAGCTCCAGGGTCGTGGTGGCGGGACCTCTAGACGGCGAGATGCGGGGATCGCGGCGCCGCCTCGTCGAAGCGCTGCGCGAGAGGGGGATCGCCGACCTCGCGGTGCTCCGAGCGTTCGAGCAGACGCCGCGACATCTGTTCGTGCCAACCGGTGTCCGCCACCGTGCGTACGAAGATTCCGCGCTGCCAATCGGGAACGGCCAGACGATATCGCAGCCGTCGATCCATGCACGCTACCTCGAGATCCTCCGCCTGACGGGACGCGAGAAAGTGCTCGAAGTAGGAACCGGTTCTGGCTATCAGACCGTGCTGCTCGCGCACCTCGCTGCACAGGTCTTTTCCATCGAGCGCATTGCGCCGTTGATGCAGGGGGCACGTGAAAACATCGCGCGAGCGGGGGTGGGGAACGTCTCGCTGCTGCTCGGAGACGGCACGCTTGGCTGGCGTGAATACTCGCCGTACGACGCGATTCTCGTGAGCGCGGGTTCGCCGACCGTCCCGCAACCGCTGCTCGACCAGCTGGCCGAAGGTGGGCGGATGCTCATTCCGCTCGGCGGCCAGGACGTGCAAACACTCGCCGTTCTCACGCGGAAGAACGGGCAGATCACGCGAGAGGATTCCCTCGCGGTGCGGTTCGTTCCACTGCTCGGCCAGCATGGCTGGCAGAGCTAGCGTAACCCACGCCGACGTAACTCTTTGTAGCGCTGCTCGTCGTTATTGAACCACGCCCCGCGGATCAAATGGCAGACGAGCAAGAAAGCGCGCCTCGAGCACGACCGTTCACCCTGCCACCGCGGCCATTCCGCGGGCCGGCAACCACGTCGCGCCCAGCGGCGGCCGCTCTCACTCCGCCCGAAGCGAAACGCGCGTCGCTTTTCGTGGGGACCCGCGCCCCCGCGAAGACTGCGGCTGTGCCGTCGCCCGCGGTTGTGAGCATCAGCGCGCTCGCGCCAGCGCCCGAGGTTGCGGAGGTCATCGCGGCAGATTCGCCGCGATCCGACGCGATCGCGGCGACGGAAGCGATGCCCTGGCTGTTCGCGGACCCGGGGGCGTCACAGCCCGTGGGGAGTGGTGATGCCAATGATCAGCCCGCGATGGAGCTCGCCGGCGTCCTCGCCACGCACGAGCCGCCGACGCTTGAGGCGGAGCCCGTGGTTTTCCGAGATCCGAGCCACGACCCGGCGCCGACGCCGGGCAATCCGCACGCGCCAGGACTCGACGTCGCGGCCGTCCTCGAGTCGATCGCGGCAAGAGTTCGCGGGGGCGACATCGACGTCGGCTTCGCCGATGCCGCATCGGGCGAAGCCTCGGTGATGGCGACTGTGCTCGCCGCGCTCCTCCGCCAGCAAGGCCGGTGACTGACGCCGACCGCCTCCACGCCCGGATTTCCGGCCGTGTGCAGGGGGTGGGTTTCCGCTGGTTCGTCCGGGAAGAGGCGCGGCGACTGGGCCTGGCCGGTTGGGTACGAAACCTTCCGACGGGTGACGTGGAGCTGGTCGCCGAAGGCCCTCCTTCAGCGCTCGAGGCGCTCGCTCGCACGATCGGGAGAGGCCCACCCGGTGCCCGTGTCGAGCTGGTGCACCGCCTGCCGACGGCGGCCGGGATTGATACGCTACCATCACCGTTCGCGATCGAGCGCTGATCAATGAAGCCCAATGCTGGCCTGCGCGTCGACACGCGGCTCGATGCGCGCCTGCGCGCGACCGTGCGCGATGTCCCTGACTTCCCGAAACCGGGAATCATGTTCAAGGACATCACACCCGTGCTCGGCGACGGGGCACTGTTCGCGGAAACGACGCACGCGATGGCGAAGCCATTCGCCGGCGAGCAAGTCACGCACATCGTCGCCATCGAGAGTCGCGGCTTCATCCTTGGCGCACCGGTCGCGCAGCATCTTGGCGCCGGGCTCGTGCTCGCCCGGAAACGGGGCAAGCTGCCACGCGCGACGATCCGTGAAGAATACGCGCTCGAGTACGGGACGGACGTCCTCGAAATTCACGCCGACGCGTTACCGAGGGGGGCGCGAGCAGTCATCGTCGACGACGTGCTCGCGACCGGTGGCACCGCGGCGGCGGTGCGCGCGCTCGTCCACGCGGCCGGGGCAGAGCTGCGCGGCTTTTCCTTCCTGATGGCGCTCGGATTTCTCGGCGGCCGCGCACGACTTGGCGACGCGCGCATCGAGGCGCTGATCGAGTACTGACCGACCGATTTCAAGCGGTGCCCATCCGCGAATACATCCTCACCAGCAGCTGACGCGAATGCAGCAGATCAAGGGAAGTGTCGTGAAGTCCCGACTCGCCTTCGTCGAGGAACACTCGGGCAAGGAGGGGGTGCAGCGGGTGCTCGCCGCGCTTCCCGAAGCCGATCGGAAGGCCCTCGCGTCGGTGATCAGCGTGAAGTGGTATCCGCTGGATCTCGGGACGCGCCTCGACGACGCGATTGTCCGCGTCCTCGGCGGCGGCAAGCCCGAGTTCTTCGAGCGGCTCGGTGCGGCATCGGCGGACAAGAACCTGACGACGGTCCACAAGGCGTTCGTGACCAACGGCGATCCGCACGGTTTTCTTCAGCGCACACCGGCGATCTACTCGATGTACTACGAGAAGGGCCGGCGGGAATACCAGAAAACCGGCGACAGGTCCGCCGTGCTCACGACGCACGACGCCGAGGTCTTCAGCGCACCGGACTGCCTGACGATCGTGGGGTGGCATCGCCGCGCCCTCGAGATGTGCGGCGCGGGCGCGGTGCGTGTCGTCGAGGAGGAGTGTCGCGCCAAGGGTGCCAGTGTCTGCCGGTACCGGGTGAGCTGGGAGTAACACGCTGACGCATCCGCCTCCTCGGGTCGCGCGCGACTCGAGGAGGCGTTATGTTTCCATCCCACGCCCATGCGGCCGCATCGGGCCCTGGGGCGCAACGCCCCTGTAGCTCAGGTGGATAGAGCAGCGGTTTCCTAAACCGTTGGCCGGGTGTTCGAGTCACCCCAGGGGCATCGGCGCGCATCCGGCGCGCCGGAGTCACGACCAACACGACGAGATCCGATGGAACGCAGTGAGAAGAATGCCGTCGTCGGCACCGACGAGCGCACGGAATCGATATTCGACTGGCTGCATGTGAACTCCCGCCTGGTCGGGATTGCGGCGGTAGTCGTCGCGGTCGCGGCGGCAGGCGGGTGGCTCTACACGCGGGCCCAGGCGGGAAAGGAGATGCGCGCCGCGCAGACTCTGCAGCGCGCCGAACAATCGATGGGTCAAGGCAACGTCCCGCTCGCGCAGACCGACCTCGAAAAGCTCATCTCGTCCCAGCGCGGAACAGCAGGGGCGGCGCAGGGCGCGCTGCTGCTCGCCCAGGTCTACTACGACAAGGCCGAGTACCAGAAGGGCATCGACGCGCTGACGAAATCGGGCGCCGCAAGCAAGGAATTCGAGGCGCCGGCCGAAGCGATGATCGGCGATGGATATTCGCAGCTCGGCAAGTACCCGGACGCCGCCGCGCATTACCGGAAAGCCGCCGAGGTGACACGGTTCAAGAACGACCGGCTCAGCTACCTGGCGGATGCGGCGAGGAGCTTTACCGCCGCGAAGGATACGTCCCAGGCCCGGCAACTTTGGCAGGAAGTAATCAAGGACGAGAACAGCATCTGGGCGAGTGAGGCCCGGATCCGGCTTGGCGAGCTGACCGCGCGACCCGCGGCGAAGAGCTAGCCGGACTCGCGTCAGGATCTCGCAGGACGAACGGAAAGGCGGGCGCTGATCGGGAGGACTCGATCGGCGCCCGTCTTTGCTTGTGAGCACCGCGGTGGTCGCTTGGTGGCGCCTGATCCGCAGGCCCCGCAGGGAGCCGCTGGCCGTCGGCGAAACTGAGAATAGTATTGTAGAGTCCGCTTGCTAGCTGCCGTCGGTTGGTTCGTATAATATGTATTATGTAAACTCCACGCCCTGTCAAATTGTGGAGAACCAACCGCCCTGGCCGGGCATAAACCGTGGAATTCGTTGAACGGCATCGAGTTACGGATCGTTGTCGAGTTCTCCCCAGCCAATCGGCGGCGCGCTGTGAAAGAACAGCTCGCTACGGTGCGTGCTATCGGTTGAAGATCCGGTGGGAACCAGCCAGAACGGCGAATCAACATCGACTCTCACCGGCTCGGCTGATCGCTGGCGCGATAGCGGCCAGTGCAGAGGCTGCGCCTCCTGGAGCTCGAAACTACTTGAGGTCGACCGACTTTTGGGGACCCAGGCTCCGCGCGGCGCGCCTTTCCGGGCGCAAGCGCCGGCGGGTCCTAGAACTCGGCCAGCTCGCCGAGGAATACGATGCGACCCTCGCCGGCAAGCGTCGGAAAAATCAGGTCGCCATCTCGCCGCATGGTCACGGTGAGCGCGCGACCGGACCGGGTCTCGAGCTCGATCGGGCCCGAGTCGAGCCCCCAGGCGTCGATCAAAATGGCAGAGGCCACCGCCCCGGTTCCGCAGGCGAGCGTCTCGCCTTCGACGCCCCGCTCGAACGTCCGCATTGCCCACCGTCCATCGGCGCGGGAGACGAAGTTCGCGTTGGCGCCCTCCGGGGCGAGCTCGCTTGCCCAGCGCAGCGCGCGGCCCCGGCCCGCGACATCGGCTCGCTGGACGTCGTCAACGAGGACGGTCAGATGCGGGACTCCAGCGACCGCATACCCGATCCGTGCCTCCCCCGGCTGCACCCGCACCGGCGCTTCGGGTCGAACGGTTGACACTGGCGCGAGGTCGATCTCAGGCCGGCCATCGACGACACGCCCCGTGACAGCACCCGAATCGGTTTCAAACGTCCGCGACCGCCCCGAGCCGCCTTCGAGATCGTCAGCGAGGCGTGTGCAGCAGAGCGCCGCGTTCCCGCACATCGACGCCCGCGAGCCGTCCGCGTTGTAGTAGATCATCCGGAACGCTCGCCCCGGCTCGGCGACGAGCAGCACGAGGCCGTCGGCCCCAACCCCGGTCCCGCGGGCCGAGAGTCGCTGGATCACGCCGGGGTCTCGCAGCTCCTCGTGTGGGTCCTGGCGCGCATCGACGACCACAAAGTCGTTCCCGGACCCGCTCATCTTGAAAAAGCGAAGTCCGCCGGCCGGCCTCATAGTTTGCCCACCATTGCCCACCAGCGCAGCCGCCAGACCATCCAGATCGCCTCGCGGATGATGTGCTTGGACATCTTGCTCTCGCCGTCCGTCCGGTCGACGAACACGATCGGAATCTCGGTGATCCGGAAGTTCTTCCGCACCGCCCGAAAGCTCATCTCGATCTGGAACGCGTAGCCGTTCGAACGGACTTCCTCGAGCGGGATCGCCTCGAGCACTTCCCTGCGAAAGCACTTGAACCCGCCGGTGGCATCCCCAAGCTGCAGGCCGGTGATGATCCGCGCGTAGATGTTCGCGCAATAGCTGAGCAGCAGCCGCGTCATCGGCCAATTCACCACTGTCACGCGCCCGTTCCGGTACCGGGAGCCGAGGACGAGGTCGCACGTTTCGATGGCACTGAGAAACTGCGGGAGGTGCGCAGGGTCGTGCGAAAAGTCCGCATCCATCTCGAAGATGAAGGCGTAGTCGCGCTCGAGCGCCCAGTGAAAGCCCGTGAGGTAAGCCGTCCCAAGTCCAAGCTTCTTCGCACGATGCGTAACGTGAACGCGAGGGTTTTGTGCGCTGATCCGGTCAACGACCTCCCCTGTGCCATCAGGCGAGCCGTCGTCGACGACGAGGATGTCGAGCCGCGGGTCCTGCGCAAGAACCGTCGCGACGAGCCGCTCGATGTTTTCCCGTTCGTTGTACGTCGGGACGATGACCAGGGCGCGCTCAGGCGCCATCGGTCGGGCTGCCTCGGCGCGAGACGAACCGCGATCCGATCGTCGCGAGCACCAACGCGAGCGCGGCGAATGTCACCCAGCGGAAGGTCGCGTAGGATGCTGGTGCGACCCGCAACTCGACATTGCGCGCGCCGGCCGGCAACGCCACCGCCATCAAGCTGTACTGAGCCCGCACTACCTCGGCGGGCTTCCCGTCCGCCGTGGCTCGCCAGTCCGGGTAAAAGTTCTCGGAGACGAACAAGTACGAGTTGGCAGGCGCCGGAGCACCCAGCGCGAGCCGGATGACGTCGTCGGCCGCGCGCTCGACGCGCACCGGAGTCGAGTCGGCTGGCGCGAGCGTCCGGACCGCCTGCGGATCCAGCCCGAACCTGGAATCAGGCGGCACGAGCACGGCCTTTCGTGGGTCGAACCCTGAACTCGGATTGCTGATGACCGCTAACGCCTGCTCGTCCGGCAGCTTGATCGCCGTCGGGACGACGTATGCGTACGGGTCGGACACGTTGATCCGGTAGAGAAAGGATTGTCCGTTCTCGAAGGTCGACAGCGCGCGATTTCCGACCTGCGTCAGCAGTGGGTTCTCGGGGAGCGCTTGAGGGATCACGAGGTACTTCGCCGTCACCAGCCGGAGGACCGCCGGATTTCCCGCATTCGCCCAGACGTTCTTCCCGCCCATGAGCTCATCGTAACGATGGAGCTCCGTGCCCTGGTAGCCGAGGACCTGACGAATCCGTTGCGAGGCGAGATAGTTGTGCCCGTAATCAGACCCGGGTACAGGGAGGTTGAGGACGCGGTACACCGACGTGTCCTGCCGCAGCGTCCGGACGACTTCGTCGGAGGCAAAAGTGACCTCCTCTTTGGGAAGCCAGTTGATGTAGCGGCGCTCGACGCTCCAGAGATCAAGCGCAACCAGCAGAGCAAGCCCGGCGATCGTGGCAGCTCGCGACAGCTTTCCGCGTAGGGCAGCGAAGATCAATGCCAATGCCGCCCCGCCCAGAACGAGGATGCGCAACGCGTCGAACGACAGCTGCCGCGTGACCTCCGGTACCACGTCGGACCGCTCGGCGGGAATCATCAGCGCGAACGCTCCCCCAAGTGCCAGCAGCGCCCCACCGGCGAGCACTGCTCCCCACGCCACGATCCACCCCTTCCCTGCCGCCTCGCGTCGCTCGCGGGCGCGCAGCAGGTATTCCGCGCCAAAGGCGGCGAGCACCGCCGTCGACAGCGAGACGAGGAAGAAGATCTGCGAAGGAGCGCGCGTCAACTTGATGCCCGGCA
>JANMAM010000160.1:0-10313 GCA_031359795.1 Gemmatimonadaceae bacterium | reverse complement strand
GCAATCTCCATCGAGAAATACGCGATCGTCGGATTCGAAGAACTCGGCATTGCGATGCGGAAGAGTGGAAACGGCCAGGCCTGACGCGCTCAGGCCGATGGACGATTGGCCGCGATCCAGCGTCAACAGTAAGGATATTTGATCGTTCGCTTTTCCAACACCGCCACCGGCAACTGGCTCAGTGCATGATCGCGCCGCAGCCACCGCCCGCTCACCCCTTCGCTCGGCGCCGTGGTCATCCCGGGGAATCCGCGCTCGTTCCCCGGTTGCAGCGCAGGGCGGCGGCGACGCCGGGATCGGTGCGCAGATCCTCGAGCCGCATTTTCAGGCGGCGCGTCCAGCTCGGGAACTTCTCCAACCCGACACCCGGAACGTTGACCGGCTCCTCCTCGCCGACCACGTCGTCGAGAGAAAACCCGACGAGTGCCGATCGTGTTCGGCAGAGAAACTCATGGACCGCCCCGGGGAGCGTCGCTCCATCCGGCATCGTGCCTTCTGGCAGCACGCCCTCGGCGATGAGTCGCTCCGCGAGTTGGCGCTTCTCGGTCGCGCGGGTCTCGCGCGCATTCCGCTCCTCCGCATCGCCGTCGATGAGTCCGACCTCGCGCCGCACCGCCACGTCTCGCGCGCGCCAGAAACCGGCGAGCGTCGGCAGGTCGTGCGTATTCGCGGTCGCCAGCGCCTCCTCGGCGTAACTCGAGGCCGGCCTGAAGCCGTTCTCGTCGTCGCGTTCGAAATAGAGAACCTTCGACGACAGCACATGCCAGCGGTGCATCGCCGGAGGCACGTCATCGGGAACGGTGCCGAGGTCCTCGCCGACGACGAGCGCGCCGGCGCGGCTGCTCTCGAGGGCGAGAATGCCGAGCAGGTCCTCGGAGGGAAAGCGAACGTAGGCGCCGTCCTTTCCGGATTTGCCGTCGGGGATCCAGAATTGGCGGAACAGCCCCATCACGTGATCGATGCGCAGCGCGCCCGAGTGGCGGAGCGAGGATCGCACGAGTCGGATCCAGTAGTCATAGCGACGCTCGCGCAGCGCACGCGGATCGATTGGCGGGAGGCCCCAGTTCTGGCCGTTCACCGCATAGGGATCGGGCGGCGCACCGATACTCACGCCCTGGAGGAACAGTCCGGGATATGCCCAGCTGTCGCTGCCGTTAGGCGCCGTCCCGATCGCCAGGTCCTGATAGAGTCCGATCGCCATGCCGGCATTTCTTGCGCTCTCTGCCGCGGTCGCGAGCTGCCGGTCGATCAGCCACTGTACCCAGCAGTGGAAGTCGATCTCGTCGCGATGCCGCTCGCGGAACTCCTGCACGGCCGCGGAGCGCGGGTCGCGGTACTCCTCGGGCCAGTCCTGCCAGTTGCCTGACGCGCCGCTGTCGTGGCCGAAATGCTCCCCGATCACGCGGAAGGTGGCAAAGCGTTCGAGGGCCTCGCCCTCTGCCTCGAGCCAGCGCACCAATTCCGTGTTCCTCTCGCGCGGTCCGCGCAGGTGCGCCAGGCAGAGCTCGCGGATCACCGGTCGCTTGAGACGCATCACCCGTTCGTATTCGACGCGGCTGCTCGCGCGGACATGGGCCAGTTCATCGCGGAACTGCGTGCTGCTCACGATCTCGCGCACGGCGCGCGATTGCGCGAACCCGGCCACCGCCTCGACGTCGAGGTAAAGCGGGTTGCGGAACAGTCGCGACACGGGGCTGTATGGGCTGATGTCGCCCCCCGAGTTGCGGAGCGCATGCAGTGGATTCACCCCGACGAACTCGGCGCCGATGCTCGCTCCCCAGCGCAGCAGCTCGGCGAGATCGGTGAAGTCGCCAACGCCCCAGTTCCGCTCGCTGCGCACCGTGTAGAGGTTCGCGGTGATGCCGAAGACGCGCCGGCCCTTCAGGACTTCGACGGGCGAGGGGCACGCAGGTGGCACGACGATCAACGACTGTTCCGCGGACCGCTCGCCGGCGCCGGCATCGGTGGTGACGCGCAGCGTGTGGTAGCCCATCTCGGGCGTGCCGGAAAGGCGCACGTGCAGGCGTCCGTCATCGCCCGGACGGGCGTGGCCACTGGCGCGATGAATGGTGCCGTTCTCCTCGTGAAGCTCGGCCGACCACTCGATCGGCGTGCTCCCGCGCGCCGCGCCGATTGCGATGTCGATGCCCTCTCGAACCGCGTCGCGCCTGACGACCCGCACTGCAGGCAGGAGCTGCGCGCGCTCCTCCGCCTCCATCTCCTCGAGCGCGCGCATTGCGCGCTCGTCGGTCGAGGCGTCGATCCCCATCGCCGCGAGCAGTGCCACTCGCGTCTCGTCGGTTGTGCGGCGAGTCTCCCTTCCTGTCTGGTCGAGGTATTCGCCGATGATGCCGACGCGATCGGCGAGCGCCCGCAGCGCGGACGCGGCCGGCTCAGTGGCGGTCGTGGGCATCGGCGACGTCTCGCCCCCTGCTACGCCGGCGCGAGCACGAGCGCGCCTAACGGCGGAAGCGTCAGCCGCATCGACTGCTGGTAGCCGTGCATTGGCGAGCGCTCGGTCTCGATCCGCTCCCGGGTGTGATAGCCGCCACCGCCGTACGCCGCATCGTCGCTCGACAGCAGCTGCACGTAAGTCCCGGCCGCTGGCGCGCCGACGAGGTAATCGTCGCGCGGAACCGGCGTCAGGTTGAGCACGACGACGACGTGGTCGCTCCCGTCGCGGCGCACGTACGACACGACGGAGTTGTCGCGGTCGGCGGCGTCGATCCAGGAGAATCCCTCCGGCTCGTGGTCGCGGCGCCAGAGCGGCGGCCGCTCACGATAGACGCGGCCCAGGTCGCGCATGAACCGCATCAGCCCGCGATGACGGCCCTCCCCGGCGAGATTCCAATCGAGGCTCGCATCGTGGTCCCACTCGGACCGCGCGCCGAACTCGCTGCCCATGAACAGCAGGCTCTTTCCCGGCCGCGTGTACTGGTACGCGAAGAGCGCGCGCAGGTTGGCGAACTTCTGCCACTCGTCGCCGGGCATCTTCTCGAGCATCGACTTCTTGAGGTGCACCACTTCGTCGTGGGACAGCGGCATCACGAACCGCTCGCTGTACTCGTAGATCATCGCGAACGTCAGGGTATCCTGGTGATACCGCCTGAAAAGTGGATCGTTCTCGAAGTACTTCAGGGTGTCGTGCATCCACCCCATGTTCCACTTGAAGGTGAAGCCGAGCCCACCCTCCGACACGGGCGTCGTCACTCCCGGCCACGCTGTCGATTCTTCGGCAATCGTGATGCACCCCGGATGCTCGATGCGCACCATCTCGGTCATCTGGCGGAGGAAATCGATCGCATCGAGGTTCTCGCGGCCGCCATACCGGTTGCGCAGCCACTGCCCTGCCTCGCGGCTGTAGTCGAGGTAGAGCATCGACGCGACCGCATCGACGCGGATGCCGTCAGCGTGGTACTCGTCGAGCCAGTAGAGCGCGTTGGCAACGAGGAAGTTGCGGACCTCGTTGCGGCCGTAGTTGAAGATCAGCGTGCCCCAATCGGGATGCTCACCCAGCCGCGGGTCCTCGTGCTCGTAGAGCGCTGTTCCGTCGAAGCGCTGGAGCGCCCAGTCGTCCTTCGGAAAGTGCGCCGGCACCCAGTCGAGAATGACGCCGATGCCCGCCTGGTGCAGGGTATCCACGAAATACCTGAAGTCGTCGGGCGATCCGTAGCGCGAGGTCGGAGCGTAGTAGCCCGTCACCTGGTAGCCCCACGACCCGGTGAACGGGTGCTCCATCACCGGCATCAGCTCGACATGGGTGAAGCCTAACGCCGTGACATGCTCGACCAGCCGGGGCGCCAGCTCGCGGTAGCTCAGCGAGCGGTTTCCCTCCTCGGGTACGCGCGCCCACGAGCCGAGGTGGAGCTCGTAGACGAGCATCGGCTCGTGTGCCGGGTCGGCGTCGCGGCGGGCGCGCATCCAGTCCCCGTCGCCCCACCGGTACCCGCCCAGCTCGACGACGATCGATGACGTCTGTGGTGCCTGTTCCATCTTGAACGCGAACGGATCGGTCTTGATGCGCGTGATCCCCTCGCGGGTCAGCAGCTCGTACTTGTAGAGCGCACCGGGGGTGACGTCGGGGACGAACAGCTCGTGCACTCCCGACGCGCCGACCTGCCGCATCGGGAAGAGCCGCCCATCCCATCCGCAGAATTCCCCGATGACGCTCGCCCGCCTCGCGTTAGGCGCCCAGACTGCGAAGGCGACGCCGGCTGTACCGTCGATCGTCCGTGGATGCGCACCGAGCATCTTCCAGAGATTGAGGTGCGTGCCCTCGTTGAACAGGTGCACGTCCACCTCACCGATCGTCGGCAGGAACCGGTACGGGTCATCGCGATCCCAGCTCCCACCCTCAGCGAACTCGAAACGGAGCCGATAGCGGATCGGCATCGTCGCGCCCGGCAGGAACGCCGCGAACAATCCACCCTCGACACGCTGCATCGGGACCGGTGCGCTCCCGTCGGGGAGGCACACGACCGCGGCCGCATTCGGGTGAAAGGCACGTACCACCACGCCGTGATCGGCGCCGACTGTTGCGGGGTGCGCACCGAGCACGCTGTGCGGCGAGTCGTGCACGCCAGCGAGCAGCCGCGCGACGTCCGACGCATTCGCCGCCGGTGGCGCGATCGCGCGTCGCTTCGTCACCTGCTTGCCTCGGACTTCTGGTGAAGTGGCTCCGCGTCGATGATCACTCGGCGCTCTGTCCCGAAGCGGAGCAGGACGAGCGAGTACGGCGCGACCATCAGGGCGTTGTCGCTCACCGTTCGAGCGCCATCGTGCGCGGTATCGAGCATCACGACCCACGCACCGTCACCACCGGGGTTGGGGAAGCTGAACCAGCACACGGTGTCGTTCGGATTCACGAGCAGAAGCATCGTGTCGCCCTTGATCAGGCGGCCGCGGTCATCCTGCTCGTCCGTTGCGTCGCCGTGAATGAGCATGGCGAGCGCACGGTTGTTCGGGTTGTGCCAGTACTCGTCGGTGATCGGCCTTCCTTCCGGCGTCAGCCAGAACAGCTCCTTCTCCGCCCCCTCCTTTCCATCGCTCCCGAAGAAGTGGCGGCGGCGCAGCACCGGGTTGGCGAGCCGGATCGCGAACGCGGCGCGCGTGAAGTCGAGCAGTGCGCGCTGGCGATCGTCGAGAGTCCAGTTCATCCAGGTGGTCTCGTTGTCCTGCGCATACGCGTTGTTGTTGCCCTGCTGCGTGCGGGCGATCTCGTCGCCGTGCGAGATCATCGGCACACCCTGCGAGAACGCCATCGTCGCGATGAAATTCCGCATCGTGCGAAAGCGCATCTCGAGAATGTCCCTGTCGTCGGTCGGGCCCTCGACCCCCCAGTTACGGCTGATGTTGTCGTCGTGGCCGTCCAGGTTGTTCTCGGCGTTCGCTTCGTTGTGCTTACGTTCGTAACTCACGAGATCGTTCAGCGTGTATCCATCGTGCGCAGTGACGAAGTTCACCCCCGCGTATGCGCCGCGTTGCGTCCACTGATAGAGGTCGCTGCTCCCCGACAGCCGTGTTGCCAGCTCCGCGGTTTGCCCGGGTTCGCCCTTCCACACCCTGCGGATCGAGTCGCGGAACTTTCCGTTCCACTCCGCCCACCCGATCGGGAAGTTGCCGACCTGGTAGCCGCCAGGCCCGACGTCCCATGGCTCCGCGATCAGTTTCACCCGCGACAGAATCGGATCCTGCTGCATGATGTCGAAGAAGGTCCCGAGCCGGTTTACCTCGAACAGTTCGCGCGCGAGCACCGGCGCGAGGTCGAAACGGAAGCCGTCGACGTGCATCTCCGTCACCCAGTAGCGCAGGCTGTCCATGATCAGCTGGAGCGTGCGCGGATGCAACATGTTCAGGCTGTTGCCGGTGCCGGTGAAGTCGGTGTAGAAGCGCGGGTTGTCCGGGTCGAGCCGATAGTAGGCCCTGTTGTCCACCCCGCGCAGCGAGAGTGTCGGCCCGAGGTGGTTTCCCTCGCCGGTGTGGTTGTACACGACGTCGAGGATCACTTCGATGCCCGCGCTGTGCAGCTTTTTCACCATCGACTTGAACTCGTCCACCTGGTCCATCAGCACGCCGCGGGCGTAGCGCACGTCCGGCGCGAAGAAGCCGATCGAGTTGTAGCCCCAGTAGTTCGTGAGCCCCGCCTCGGCGAGGTGCCGGTCGGTGACGAAGTGGTGCACGGGCAGCAGCTCGAGAGCGGACACGCCTAACGACAGCAGGTGCTGGATGATCGGGTCCGAAGCAATCCCGAGATAGGTGCCGCGAATGTCTTCCGGCACCTCGGGATGGTTGATGGTCATCCCCTTCACGTGAGCCTCGTAGATCACCGTGCGGTTCCACGGGGTGCGCGGCGGGCGATCGTTTCCCCAGGTGAACGCCGGGTCGATGACGACGCTCTTCGGAACGCCGGGGGCGCCGTTCGCGTAGTCGGGCTCGAGGTCCTTCTGCTCGCCGCCCACCTTGAAGGCGAACAGCGCCCTGCTCCAGTTGATCGTGCCGCTGATCGCCTTTGCGTACGGGTCGATCAGCAGCTTGCCGGGGTTGAAGCGATGCCCTTCCTCGGGCCTGTACGGACCGTGCACGCGATAGCCGTAAAGCTGCCCCGGCCGCGCGTCAGGGAGATAGCAGTGCCACACCTGGTCGGTCCGCTCGCGAACACCGATCTTCACGAACTCGTCCCCGTCCTCGGGTTGGTGAAAGAGGCACAGCTCGACCGCCGTCGCGTTCTCCGAGAAGATGGCGAAGTTCACTCCTTCGCCATCCCACGTCGCGCCGAATGGATACGGCCGCCCCGGCCAGACTCGCATCGCTATCCCTCTGCCGTCGTAGCGCGAAGCACCCGGGTCGCGAGCGTGGTCGCGCCGTTGATCGGAATCCAGACCCACTCGGGTCGATTGTTCAACTCATATGACATCTCGTAGAAAAGCTTTTCCATTTCGAACAGCGCGAGCAGCGCCTCCACTCGCTGCGGATCCGCGGGGAGGAATGTACCACGCGGGCCACCGAGGTAGCCGCGCAGGAACGCCTGCCGTGAAGCGCGCTCCCAATCCGCGCTCCGGCGCTCGAGCAGCTGCGCGTTCACATGGTCTCGCTGCTCGGCCGCGAGCGTTGCCGCCGCGTACGCGAAGGAGCGGAGCATCCCGGCCACGTCGCGGAGTGCGCTGTTGCGCTCACGCCGTTCGGCCAGTGGTCGGGCCGGCTCGCCCTCGAAATCGATGATCTGGAAGTCATCGTCGCGAGTGCGCAGCACCTGGCCCAGGTGATAGTCGCCGTGGTGCCGGATCAGCTCACCCGCGTCTTCGCCGATCAGCCCGGAGAGCTCGTCGAGCTGCGCGAGAAATCCATCACGCCGGTCGAGCAGCGCGCGAGCGGCCGCTGCGTTGGGCAGCGCACCCGCCTCGAGCCGCTCAGCGAGCAGCGTCATCGCTTCCTCGATATGCCGTCGCGCGCTCGTGGTCCAGCGCGCCACGTCATCGGGCGCGACCGGGCGTGGGCCAAAGCTCTCGTCGTCGCTGGGAGCAGCAAGCACGTCGTGCAGCTCCCGCGTGATCCGTCCGAGCTGCTCGGCGTCCGCGGCGAACGGCTGCTCGGAAATGCCGGCGCTGTCGTCACGGAAAAATGGCCGGCTTCGCTCCAGCGCATACTGCCATGCGTCAATCGAGCCTGGCAGGAATTGCTGGAGCATCCCGGCGACAGCGTGCACGCCGTCTTCCCCCTCGTAGCGGATGACACCGAACAGCGGCGGGGTGTGCGCGAACTGCGCCTTCGTCGTGAGATAGCGCCCGATCTCGACGTCTGGATTCACCCCCGGCTCGAGCCGGCGGAACAGCTTCATGATCGCCGCTTCGCCGAAGATGATCGACGTGTTGCTCTGCTCCGCGCGCACGGTCCGCGATTCCAGGCTCGCGATGTTGGGTCGGGCGTCCTCCTTGCCCACCGGCTCGACGATCCAGCGCGAGCCGCCACCGAAGCTGTCGCCCGCCCGGAACGCGCTCCCTAACGCTCCGCGGAACCGCTCGTCCTCGACCGCGTCGAAGAGCATTCCGCGCTCCGTGCCGGACTCGACCAACGCAAGGACAGCGGTCGGCGTCTCGCCATCGCCATCGCGGCGTACCGCGAGCGGAAGCTGATAGAGCGCGACGCGTCCGCCGATCTCCACGTCCAGCCGCGCAATCGCGAACCGCGCCTCAGCGTCGCGGATCTCGATGACGTCACCGACGCGCACCGCGGCAGGCGCGCGCCCCTTGCCGCCGAACCAGCGACGCTGCAGCAGGAACGCCGAGAGGTGTGCGCTGTCGAGCCGCTGCAGCACGTCGGCCGACAGCGCGGCGGCGAGGCCGCCGGTCACGCGCAGTATCGGAAGCGATTTCGTCACGCCAGTGGAGCAAGCGTCTCACTCGATTTGCTCGGCGGCGGCACCTTGCTGGCTTCGCTGAGTCGGAACCAGTAGAAGCCGTGCGGCCCCATCGTCAGCAGGTACGGCAGCTCACCAATCGCCGGAAAGGGCTGCTCGCTCCACAGTTCAACCGGCACGCGTGCCTTGAACTCGCGCAGGTCGAGCTCCACCGCCTGCGCATAGCGCGAGAGGTTGTTGACGCAGAGAATCGTCTCGCCCTCGAAGCGCCGCAGGAAGACGAGCACCTTGCGGTTGGCCGGATGCAGCGGCTCGAACGTGCCGCGGCCGAACGCGCGATGCTCCCGCCTGACGCCGATGAGCCGGCGCATCCAGCGCAGCAGCGATGTCTTCACCCGCTCCTGCCCGCGCACGTTGATTCCCTGGTAGCCGTACGGCGGATCGACGATCGGCGGGCTGTAGAGCGCTGCGCTGTCCGCGTCGGAGAACCCCGCGTTCTTGCCGTCGCTCCACTGCATCGGCGTGCGCACGCCGTTGCGGTCGCCGAGGTAGACGTTGTCGCCCATGCCGATCTCGTCGCCGTAGTAGACGACCGGCGTACCGGGCATCGACATCAGCAGCGCGTTCATCAGCTCGATCTGCCGCCGCCCCTGGTCGAGCAGTGGCGCAAGTCGCCGGCGAATGCCGACGTTGATCCGCATGCGCTTGTCGGACGCGTACTCGTTGTACATGTAGTCGCGCTCTTCGTCGGTCACCATCTCGAGCGTGAGCTCGTCGTGGTTGCGGAGGAAGATCGCCCACTGGCAGTCGGCCGGAATCGGCGGCGTCCGCTGCATGATCTCGACGATCGGCGTCCGGTCTTCCTTGCGCAGCGCCATGTACATGCGCGGCATCAGCGGAAAGTGGAACGCCATGTGGCATTCGTCGCTGTTGCCGAAGTACGGGATCACGTCAGGCGGCCATTGATTGGCTTCGGCGAGAAAGAGCCGGTTGGTGAACTCCGCATCGAGCGCGGTGCGCATCGCCTTGAGCACGACGTGCGTCTCGGGCAGGTTCTCGCAGTTCGTCCCCTCGCGCTCGATGAGATAGGGAATCGCGTCGAGCCGCACTCCGTCCACACCCATGCGCAGCCAGAAGCGCATGACGTTGATGACCGAGTCGAGCACCGCCGGATTGTCGAAGTTGAGGTCCGGCTGGTGGCTGAAGAAGCGATGCCAGTAGAACTGCTCGGCGACCGGATCCCACGCCCAGTTCGATTTTTCGGTGTCGGTGAAGATGATCCGCGTCTCGCTGTACTTCGTCGGGTCGTCGGTCCAGACGTAGAAGTCGCGCTCGGGCGATCCCTTCGGCGCCTTGCGTGCCCGCTCGAACCAGGGATGCTGATCCGAGGTGTGGTTGATCACCAGCTCGGTGATCACCTTCAGCCCGCGCTCGTGCGCCGCGTGAAGGAACGTCTTGAAATCGTCGATCGTCCCGTACTGCGGATGGATCGCCTCGTACATCGCGATGTCGTAGCCATCGTCCCTGAGCGGCGACGGATAGAACGGGAGCAGCCAGAGAGCGGTCACGCCTAACGACGCGATGTAGTCGAGCCGCTCGGTCAGACCCTTGAAGTCCCCGTAGCCGTCCTCGTTGCTGTCGCGGAACGCCTTGACGTGCACCTGGTAGAGGATCGCGTCCTTGTACCAGAGCGGGTCGGTCGGAGCTTCGCGGTTCGGATCCTTTCCAGTCAGTGGCGCAGTCATCGGGAGACACGGAACAGGTGGCCAGGTTGCTGCGCGGGGTCCAGACGGACATAGTTGCGCGCGCCTCGCCAGGTGTAGCGCGCGCCGGTGAGCAGGTCTTCGACGACATATGCGTCGTCAGCCCCGATCCCCATCTCGGCGATCGGCACTTCGACGGTCGTGTGATGCGGTTTCGCCGGGTCGAGATTGACGATGGCGAGTATGTCGAGCGCGCT
>JANMAM010000157.1:0-31629 GCA_031359795.1 Gemmatimonadaceae bacterium | reverse complement strand
GCAACCTAAGGGTTTGACACCCCTCCTACCCGCCGATATGATTCGTGGATCGTGTGACGCCCGCCACGCTGCCGGACGACCTCAAACGAAGAATCGATAGATGGAATTGCGCGAGTTTTTTTCGGAAGATGCCATCAAGCTTGAGTTGGAGGGGACGACCAAGGACGAGGTCCTGAAAGAGCTGATCGGGCTGTTGAAGCTCGACGACAAGAGCGAAGGAATGCTCTTCAAGATGCTCAAGCGTCGCGAGAATCTCGGCTCGACGGGAATCGGACGTGGCATCGCGATTCCGCACTGCCGCTCGCTGGTCGTCAACAAGCTCCGCGTCGCGTTCGGTCGTAAGGCAAGCGGCGTCGACTTCAAGGCGATCGACGAGAAGCCCGTCAACTTCTTCTTCCTGATCGTCGCGCCGCCGCTCGAGGTGTCGAATCAGTACCTGCCCGTGCTCGGCAAGATCGCGCAGTTCAGCAAGGAGTCCGACGTGCCGCAGCGACTGCTCGGCCTGACGGAGAATTCGCAGTTCCTCAAGCTGCTCGAAGAAAAGGGCGTCTGATCCGCGTACGGACTCGCGCCGAGGCGGCGAGTTGGAGGGGAGGGCCGGCCTGAGTGGCCGGCCTTTTTTTTTGCGGAACAACCAGCGGAGAACGTGATTCGATGCTCTGGGTTCCAGCGCAGCGAGCGTTGCAAGTGAGCGTCGGCTATGGACTCGAAGGACGCCTGATAGACGGACGGGTCGGACGGATCCGCGACGAGACGTTCTTTCCCGCATTCAAGGCGAACGAATTCGACCGTGGAATGCTCGATGGCGTTGGCGCGCTCGTCGCCGCCGCGCGCGATGCAATACATCGAAAAAACGGAGGATCGTCTCGCCCTGTGCGACGCCGGGCAGCGCATCGAGGAGCGGTTAGGCAGTGTGCGCCGCGATTTCTGGCGTTGCGCGTCCTGCGGCACACGGAATTCGGTCGCGCACGCAAAGCGCCGCGCGATCGAGGAGTGTCCGCAGTGCAGGTATCGAACTGTCGAGCGGACACGCAGCACGATTGTACCAGCGACGGCAGTCCAGCAAGGTCAGGACATCGTCCATCGCAAGTGCGCAAACTGCGCGTACGCCCGCGACGAGACGGTGGTCACGCCGCGCGTGGTACAGAGCTCGGGCGGGGGATCGTCTGGCGGTGGACGCTCGAGCGGTGGATCGAGCGGTGGATCCAGTGGCGGCAGCTTCGGCGGCGGGTCCGCGGGGGGTGGCGGCGCTGGCGGTCGTTACTGATCGCCCGGCACGCGGCCGCGCACATCCGATCTCCCCCGACCGCCAACCCCGCGTTTCGTGCGCGGTTGCGAAACGGTGGACGGCGCCGTTATTGCGCACCCCCCGCGGCGCCGGAGCAGCCATCGGCCACCGCGGATATCGAATGTTCAGATGGTCGCGGTGCCCCAAGCGGAGGAAGTCGCATGTCAGGCACCCACGCGGGCCACGTCCGTACCGTCTGTTTCGCCTCGCTGGTCGCGCTCGGATCGGCGTGTTCACAGGCCGGCGGCACCACTCAGATGATGTCCGGCTCTGACGGTCCGGGTCAGGGCCCCCCGTTGCCAGTCAGGCGTGACGGCGACGTCAACGCAGGGCGGGAAGCGTTCCGCTTCGAGACTTTCGGGAACGAGGGCTTCTGGACGGACGCGGTGCGCCTTCCGCAGGGAATCGTCGCGGCGAAGGTAACCCCGCTGCAGGCGCTGCAGCTCGGCGTGCAGGTCGACGTCGACGCGCTCGACGCGGCGACCCAGCAGGCGCTAACCGCGGAACTCAGGGCGGACCCGACCGGTCGCACCTCGAGCATTCTCAACGACCCAGCGGTCACCGTGAAGCTGGTCAACGTCAACGCCCTGATCGGGATGCCGATCAAGGATTCGAATGGCGACGGCGCGATGGATGCCGGGCGTGGCGACAAGGTCGGTGCGAGCTGCGCCCTTTGCCACACGATGACCGACGCCTCGGTGTTCTCCCTCCCTAACGGTGGCTCGATCGGGCATCGTCAGGATGGGAAGGCCAACCACGTTCTCAACATGGGCAAGATCTTCGCGACGGCAGCCAACTCGCGAGCGCTCTATCCCGTGCTGCAACTGTCGCTGACGGCCAATGGCGGAAAAACCCTTGGCCGCGCGCCAGTCGGACTGACGGAGAACTCGACCGAAGCCGATGTCGACGCCTATCTGTCGAACGAGCAGTACTACCCAATCGGGATGTTCGACGACTCGCCGGACGGGAACGGCGACCCGATGCACAACACTCCGCTCTTCCGGCAGGATCTCGCCGCGCCGTATGGGAGCGAGGGGTTGATGGTGCCGCTCGATAATTTCAGCAACCTGGTGTACACCGCTCTCTTCGATCAGACCACCTTGACGACGCCCGGCGGGCGGGCATTCCTCCACGCGCTCGGCGGGGCCGCGGGCGACGAGATCGCTGATGACTACGTCACGGTTCTCGCGGCGACCGGTGTCACGCGGTATCCGTTCGTCCGCGCCGCGCCTGGCGGGAAGCCTGGGAGTCTGGAGACGCCCGTCGCGTTGCGCGTCGACGACGCAACGCTTCAGGCGCTGAATGGCTACCTCGCCACGTTGGCCGCGCCGGCCGGGGCGACGGTGGATAACGCAGCCCGCGCCCGAGGAATGCAGATATTCCGAACAGCGGGATGTACCGGCTGTCACAACCTCGATCAGAGCAAGCCGGTGCCGTCCACGATCCACGCTATGAGCGAGATCTTTCCCGGCGACCGCCCGGTGGTGCTGGCGCAGCGGATGCCGCCGCTCAACCCGGTGCTCAATACGCCGGACAATATTTTTGACGACAAGATGGCGGTCGTCAACGCGAGCGTGCGCGGCGAGAAGCGCGGAATCGCGATGCCGCTGCTGCTCGACCTCGCGCGGAAGCCGGTTTTTCTTCACGACAACTCGGTGAGCAGCCTCGATCAGTTGCTCGACCCGGCTCGCGGCTCGATGGCGCCACACCCGTTCTACCTTGGGAACGCAGGCCAGCGGGCGGACATGTCGGCGTTCCTGCGCAGTCTCGATACCCGGCCGATGCCCCGGTAGCCTCGCCCGGGGCCGGCACTGGCGAGCATCACGCCCTGCGCTTCGCGTTAGGCGAAAGTCAGGGCCGTCAGCGCGAGCAGCGTCAGAATCGCCAGGCCGAACGCGAACAGATAGCCGAGCGCCAGCGCGCCCGTTTTCGCCAGCGTAGTCAATTTGCTCCCGCCGTAGACACGCCGCAGCGCGACGACCAGATACACGATGATCGCGAGGAACGCAAACGGCTCGAGCACGTCGAAGCTCGCGCTGAAAGCCGCCGGGATCGTGATCGCACCGAGCAGCAGGAATGCAAACGCGTGGAGATGCAGCGCAAAGATGAAGTGCGCCGGATACCTTCCCCGTCGTCGATACAGCACGCGCAGAAACAGCGCAAAGAGCGGGAGCAGGGCGAACATCGCCTTCGGCCGGTTGTGCTTGAAGCTCTCCTGGAACTTTGCCGGATCCTTGCTGACCCGCCCGAACAGGTCACGCTTCGCGGTGCGGTAAGCGTCGGTGTTCGCCGGCCGCGCCCCGATCGCTTGCCTGGCCGGCGCTGGTGCGGCCGGCTTGACGCTGCCCGTCGTCTTCGGTGGCCGATCGTCAGGCCCGAAATCGAAGCGGATCACGCTGGAGCGCGGAATCAGCGCCAGCGCGGCAAAGTACACCACGCTCGCCGTCAGGTAGAGCCTGACGGGCGAGACGTATCGCGCGCGCCGCCCAGCGAGGTACTCCGTCGTCAGCGTCCCGGGACGCTTGAACAGCGCCGCCAACGTCGCGACCAGCTTCCCATCCCAGTGCAGCAGCTCGTCGGCCGCATCGTGCGCCAGCTCGCGCAACCGCGGATCGCGCTCCGTCTCTTTCTGACCACACGCCGAGCAATATCTCCCGGTGAGGAGCGCGCCACAGTTGAGGCAGCGGTGGTCACCGGCCGTTGGGAGCGGCGCAGCTATTCCCACTCGATGGTCGCCGGCGGCTTCGAGCTCACGTCGTACACCACGCGGTTCACACCATCGACTTCGTTGATGATCCGGTTGGAAATCACCGCCATCACGTCGTGCGGGAAATGATACCAGTCAGCGGTCATACCGTCCACCGAGGTCACCGCGCGAAGCCCGACGACGTTGTCGTACGTCCGCTCGTCACCCATCACGCCGACACTCCGCACCGGAAGCAGCACCGCGAACGCCTGCCAGATCTCGTCATAGAGCCCCGCGGCGCGGATTTCCTCGAGGTAGATCGCATCCGCCCTCCGAAGGACGTCGAGCTTGTCCGGTGAGACGTCGCTGAGAATCCGGATCGCCAGTCCGGGCCCGGGGAATGGGTGTCGTCCGACGACGTCCTCCGGCAGCGCCAACTCCCGGCCGACGTTGCGCACCTCGTCCTTGAACAGTTCCCGCAGCGGCTCGATCAGCTTGAACTTCATGTCGGGCTTGAGCCCGCCGACGTTATGATGGGTCTTGATCGTGACCGACGGACCGCCTGTCGGCGACGCCGACTCGATCACGTCGGGATAGAGCGTTCCCTGGACGAGGAACGCGGCGCCTTCGGCGTGCTGCGCGGTCGCGTCCTCGAACACGTCGATGAAGGTATGGCCGATCGCCCGTCGTTTCTTCTCGGGGTCCTCGACACCGGCGAGCGCGTCGAGAAAGCGGCTCGATGCGTCGATCGTCACCAGCTTGACCCCCAGGTGTGCGCGGAAGGTGCGTTCGACTTGTTCGCGCTCTCCCAGTCGGAGCAGCCCGGTGTCGACGAACACGCAGGTCAGCTGGTCGCCGATCGCGCGGTGCACGAGTGCCGCGGCGACGCTCGAGTCGACGCCGCCGGAGAGTCCGCAGATGACGCGCTGGTCGCCGACGAGCGCGCGAATCTTCCGGATCTCGTCGTCGATGAACGCGCCCGGCGTCCACGACGGCTCGGCGCCGCAGATCTCGAACAGGAAGTTCGAGATGATCTCGCCGCCGCGCGGCGTGTGCGCCACCTCCGGGTGGAACTGCACCGCGTGAATCGGCTTCGTCTCGTGCCGCATCCCGGCAACCGGCGTATTGGCGCTCTTCGCCGTTATGACGTATCCGCGCGGTGGGCGCTCGACGTGGTCGCCATGGCTCATCCAGGCTCCGACTGGCTGGTCGCGGCGAAACCCGGCGAACACCCCCGCGGCCTCGAGCACGTCGACGTCAGCGCGCCCGTATTCGCGGCGCCCCGCGCGCTCCACCGCCCCGCCCTCGAGGTGCGCGATCAACTGCATGCCATAGCAGACGCCGAGGACCGGAGCGACGTCGAGCAGGTCGCGGTGGGCCGTCGGCACGTTTTCACCGTAGACCGAGCAGGGCCCGCCGCTGAGGATGATCCCCGTGGGTTGCCACTCCCGGACCCACGCCACCGTGCGCGTCGGTGGATGAATCTCCGAGTAGACCCGCGCTTCGCGGACCCGGCGTGCGATCAGCTGGGTGTACTGCGAGCCGTAGTCGATGATCAGGATTCGCGAGGCCATCGGGGGGGAGGCGGGGTGACCGTTAGGCGCGAGGCGCTGGCTGGCTCAACGATCCCACTCCGGCCCTTCGAGGGTGAGCCATTCGACCGTCATCGTGTCGAGATCGAGCATCGCGCCTGACGGCTTCCCCGACAGCCAGCCGCACGCCTCGCCCGGGTTGATGAGCAGCGTCGAGCCGCGCCGCTGCTCGCTGCGCTCGTGCGTACAACCGTGCACGATGACCGCGTGGCCCTCGATCGATCGCTCGTTCACTTCGCCGATGTCGTGCACGATGAGCATCCGCGTCCCGGCCAGATCGAAGCTGTGCGGCGACTCGAACAGCTCGATCCCCATCGCCTGCGCCGCCTTCGCGCGCAGGCCCTCCTGGTCCCCGTCGTTCCGGCCGAAAACCCCGCCCACCGCGACCTGCGCGTCGAAGAACGGCTGGAGCGCGAAGGGGGCACAGAAGTCGCCGGCGTGCAGGATGAACCCCGCTCCCGCTGCCTGCATTCGCTGAACCAGCTCGGCCATCGCCGGCAAGCGGTCGTGGCTGTCGGCCATCAGTCCAACGCGCATCAGATGGTTCTCCATTCCGGTGTAGCGCTCTCGTGCCGCACGAGGTCCTCGAGCGTCTCACGCTCGCGGGCGACCGCGACCCGTGCGCCGTCGACGAGGAGCTCGGGAACGCGCGGCCGCGCGTTGTAGTGCGACGACATCACCGCGCCGTACGCGCCGGCCGAGCCGACGACGATCAAGTCGCCCGGCGCAACGTCACCGAGCGACCGATCACGGGCGAAGAAATCGCCGCTTTCGCATACCGGGCCGACGACGTCGACGACCCCCGCGTCGCCGGCTGGGCCAACGGGCTCGATGCGATGAAAGGCATTGTAATGCGACGGGCGCAGCAGCTCAGTCATCCCGGCGTCGGTGATGACGTAATCCTTCCCGCCACTTCGCTTCCGGTACAACACCCGCGCAAGCAGCATCCCGGCATTGCCGACGAGGAAGCGCCCCGGCTCCATGACCAGCTCGAGGCCACTCTCCTTCGCCGCCGGCAGGATGATCGCCGCGAACGCCTCGAGATCGGGTTCTTCCTCGGCGTCGTAGGTGACGGCGAGCCCGCCCCCGATGTCGAGATATCGCAGGTCGCGACCCCCGCCACCCCCGGTGATTGCGGTCCGGAGCTCGAGCAGGCGCCGCACGCCGTCGGCATAGGGATCGATCCGGGTCAGCTGCGAGCCGATGTGCATGTCGAGGCCGGCCAGCGATACGTTAGGCAGGTCGTCGGCCAACCGCGCGACGGACAATGCCTCGTCGTAGGGAATGCCGAACTTGTCACCCCGCGCACCGGTGCGCGTGTAGCGGTGCGCGGTCTCGACCTCCACCTCCGGGTTGACACGCAGCGCGACCGGCACGATACGGCCGGCGCGCTCGGCAACCCCATCGAGCAGGCGAAGCTCGGCCTCCGACTCGACGTTCACCAGCTTTACCTCGGCCTCGACCGCCTGCTCGAGTTCCGCGACCGTCTTCCCGACTCCGCTGAACACCACGTCGGCGCCGCGGAACCCGGCGCGGATCGCCCGAAACAGCTCGCCCCCCGAGACGATGTCGACGCCGGCGCCCAGGTCGCGGAGCAGCGCCAGCAACGCGAGGTTGCCATTCGCCTTCACGCTGTAATGGAGACGATGCGGTGCGCTGCCTAACGCCCCGTCGAGGCGCGCGTACTGACTGCGAACGACCGACGCGCTGTACACATACGCCGGTGTCCCGTAGCGAGCGGCCAGCTCGGCGAGCGGGACGTCGTCCGCGTGGAGCCAGCCGTCACGACGGACGAAGCCGCTGGCCGCGGCCAGCGCCTGCTGCCGCGCCGCGCGCGGCGTCAGTAGGCCCTCGCCCACAGGGCTTCCTCCGCCGCCGGGCGACCACACTTGAGGCACGACGCCGGCGCCTCGGCCGAACGGAACTCCTCGTCGGGCAGGCAGCGGATCGTCGCCTTTGTCTCCTCCTTGACCGCTGCTTCGCACGCCGCGCTGCCGCACCAGCCGGCGTAGACGAATGCGCCCGCTCCTTCCATGAGCGTGCGGAACTCGTCGTACGAGATCCGATGCCTGACGCTGTTCTGCTCGCGACGCTCACGCGCGGCGATCAGCATGTCGTCCTGCATCGACACGAGCCGGTCGTGTACCTCCTCGCCGATCGCGAGCAGCGAGACGCTCGCTTTCTCCCCCGTGTCGCGCCGCACCAGCACACACTGGCCCTTCTCGATGTCGCGCGGTCCCAGCTCCATCCGGAGCGGCACACCGCGAAGCTCCCAGTGATAGTACTTCGCGCCCGGCTTCACGCCCTCGCGCGCGTCGATTTCGATGCGAAGCCGCCCCGGGGCGCGTCGCTCCCACTCGGCGAGCGATCGCTTCAGACGGTCCGCGACCTCGAGCACGCGCGCGCGCTCCTCGTCCGTCTTGTAGATCGGCACGATCACCAGCTCGATCGGCGCGAGCCGCGGCGGGCAGCGCAGCCCCTTGTCGTCGCCATGGGTCATGATCAACCCGCCAATCATGCGGGTCGAGACGCCCCAGCTGGTGTTCCAGGCGAACTCCGTCGACCCCGACTCGCTCTGGAACTTGAGGTCGAACGCCTTGGCGAAGTTCTGCCCGAGATTGTGCGACGTCCCGGCCTGCAACGCCTTGTTGTCCTGCATCATCGCTTCGCACGAGTACGTGCGCAGCGCACCGGCGAACCGCTCGCTGTCGGTCTTGCGACCCGTCACGACCGGCATCGCCATCCACCCTTCCATGAAATCGCGGTAGACGCCGAGCATCTTCCGCGTCTCTTCCTCCGCCTCGTCGTGCGTGGCGTGCGCGGTATGACCTTCCTGCCAGAGGAATTCGAGGGTGCGAAGAAACAGTCGCGTACGCATCTCCCAGCGGACGACGTTCGCCCACTGGTTGATCAGCAGCGGGAGATCGCGATAGCTCTGCACCCACTTCGCGAACATCGAGTAGATGATCGTCTCGCTCGTCGGGCGGATGACCAGCGGCTCCTCGAGTTCCTTTCCCCCTCCGTGCGTGACGACTGCCGTCTCCGGCGCGAAGCCCTCGACATGCTCGGCTTCCTTGCTGAGGAAGCTCTGGGGAATGAGCAGCGGGAAATAGGCATTCCTGTGGCCCGTTTCCTTGAACATGTGGTCGAGCTGCGCCTGCATCCGCTCCCAGATGCCGTAGCCGTTAGGCCTGATGATCATGCACCCGCGCACCGGTGCGTAATCGGCGAGCTCGGCGCGAAGCACCAGCTCGTTGTACCAGGCGCTGAAATCCGCGGCCCGTGTCGTCAGCTTCTTCTCGTCTGCCATGTCCCTGTGCGTTGCTGCGTCAGCGCGACGCGGTCGGACGCGCCAGTGCGCGCACGACGGCGTCCGCGTTTGGATACTTCGTCTGCTCGCCGGATGCGAGGTCGCGAATCGTGAACTCCGTCCCGCCAATCGCGTCGGTCGCCAGCGGGAGAATCACTGCCTGCGTTGCCCCGGCAATCGATGCCGACTTGAACTGCTTGCCGAGCTGCTGCGGACGCAATGCGTACTCCACGGCCATTCCCTTGCCGCGGAGCACGGCTGCCAGTTCCATCACTGCCCGCATGTCGGCCGTTCGCTCGCCTCCGGCGATCCAGACGTCGATCGCGGCGGGAGCCGCCTTCATCAACCCCCGCGCGCGAAGGAGCTCACCGAGCACGACATCGCCCATCCCGAAGCCTAACGCGGGGAGACTCGGTCCGCCGAGCGATTCGAGCAGCGTGTCATAGCGCCCGCCACCCGCCACGGCGCGGAATTCACCCCTCGCGTCGAAGATCTCGAAGACGATGCCGGTGTAGTACGCGAGTCCACGGACGATCGTGAGGTCGAGCTGCACGAACTCGCCGACGCCGAGTCGCGCGGCGAAATCCAGGTAGAGCTCCATCTCGGCAAGTCGCTCTTCGACGGCGCGGCCGGATGGGGTGCTCGAACTCGGTGCAAGTGCCGCGCGGAGCGCACCCGGGCTGCGAATCACCAGCAGGTCGAACAGCCGCCGGATTGCGTCGGCCGGAATTTCCAGCGCGGCGAATTTCTCTTCGGCGACAGCGCGGGGCGTTCGCTCGATCTTGTCGATGATCGCGAAGACGGCATCGTGCACGGCATCGACAATCCCGAGCGCTTCGAGTACGGCATGCAGCAACCGTCGATCGGACACGCGTGCGCGTACGTCATCGGGACCGAGCCCAAACTCGCGCATCATGTCGAGCGACGCGGCCAGCAGTTCGGCGTCGGCCGCGACCGATGGCTCGCCAAAGATGTCGACGTTGAGCTGGAAGTGCTCGCGCAGGCGGCCCTTCTGCTGGCGCTCGTATCGAAACAGCTGCGGAATGGAGAACCAGCGCACCGGCTTGCGCAGTGCGTTCGCCCGCGCGCCAACCATGCGTGCAACCGTCGGTGTCATCTCGGGACGGAGCGCGACGGCGCGCCCGCCCTTGTCCTCGAAGTTGTAGAGCTGCCCGACGATCTCGTCCCCGCTCTTCCTCGTGTACAGCTCCAGCGGCTCGACCGGCGGACCGTCATACTCGATGAACGCATACCGCGCGGCAACGGTGCGCCAGACGTTCATGATGAACGCGCGCTCTGCGAGCTCCTGCGGGTAGAAGTCGCGAAATCCGGGGAGCGCGCCTTGGGCCATTCCGTCTAATCTACCCGGCGAGCGGATCGACCTGCAAGCACACCATCGCGTCGCCGACAGTATGAAACGACCCGGTGATGAGCGCCGTCCCCGACTCATCGCTCGCGATTCGCACCGCTTCAGCGAAGTCCGGCACCGCCTCGGCCGTGTAGCCCGCGTCGAGCGCGAACTCGAGCGCAGCCGCGAGGTCCCAGATCCGGCTCGCTGGTGCAGTTGGCGCGGTGGTCAGGATGAAGCGGTCGGTCCTCGGTGCGAGCGCAACGATCATCCCGCGCCAATCCTTGTCGGAAAGCACCGCGAGCAGCGTCGTCACCGGGCGGGCGGCATCGACGTGATCGAGCGTCTCGGCGAGGACTTTTGCGCCGGCCGGGTTGTGCGCGACGTCGAGAATCACCCGGCCAACGCGTTGGAAACGACCAGGCAGCCTGACGTTCGCCAGACCTTCGGCCGTCTCGGCTGCGTTCGGCGCCCACTCAGGGCCGGCTGCAAGTAGCGTCACGACGGCTAACGCGGCGTTGAACGCCTGGTGCTCGCCGAGCAGCGGCGTTTGCAACTGCTGTGCGTCCGATGCGTCGGCGAGTGCGAAGGTCGTGACGCGGTCTCGGACGGCGACGCCCGACACCCTCCAATCGGCATCGACGACGAGCACGGGCGTCGCGCCCCGCTCCTCCGCGATCGTGCGGAGTTGCCAGGCGACGGACGGGGTACGCTCGCCGATGACCGCGGGCGCACCACGTTTGAAAATCCCGGCCTTCTCGACCGCGATCTGCTCGATCGTCGCGCCGAGCAGGTCCATGTGATCGAGCCCGATCGACGTGACCACTGCCGCGACCGGCTGCACGACGTTGGTCGAGTCGAGGCGCCCGCCGAGCCCCGTCTCGATCACCGCGACATCAACGTTGGCGCGCGCGAAATAATCGAAGGCAAGGGCTGTCGTGGCCTCGAAGAACGTCGCCTCGAGCTCCTCGATCAGGCTGCCCTGGGCAGTGAGCCAATCCGCCACTTCATCCTCGCCGATCGGGCGGCCATCCACGAGAATGCGCTCGCGAAAATCGACAAGGTGCGGGGACGTGTAGCGACCGACGCGGAGGCCTTTTGCGCGAAGCAGACTGTCGAGCGTTGCGCACACGCTCCCCTTCCCGTTGGTGCCCGCCACGTGGAACGTGCGAATGCGCCGCTGCGGATCGCCGATCGCGGCTAGCAGCGCCTCGGTGCGTTCGAGACCGGGCTTCACCCCGCCCGCGGTGCGCGCGAAAAGCGCGTCGACCGCGGCGCGGTAGCGGCTCAGGGGGAAACCCACCCTGCGGCGGCTGGCTTCCCGGTCATGTGCCGGAGAAGTTGGCCAACGGTGCTCTTGAGGTCCTTGCGATGCACGACCGCGTCGAGGATGCCATGATCGAGAAGGAATTCCGCGGTCTGGAAACCCTCCGGGAGGTCCTGACCCAGCGTCTGCTTGATCACTCGCGGACCCGCGAATCCGATCACCGCGCCTGGCTCCGCCAGAATCGCGTCGCCGAGCATCGCGTAGCTCGCGCTCACGCCGCCGGTGGTGGGATTGGTGAGAATCGAGATGTATGGAATCCCCCGTTCGCCGAGCATCGAGAGCATCGCCGACGTCTTCGCCATCTGCATGAGCGAGAGCACCCCTTCCTGCATGCGGGCCCCGCCCGACGCGCTGATCAGCACCAGCGGAAATTTGCGCTCGAGCGATCTCTGGCCAAGACGCGCGATCTTCTCCCCGACGACCGACCCCATCGAGCCGCCCATGAAGGCGAAGTCCATCACGCCGACGTTGAGCGGGGCGCCGAGCAGCATGCCGGTCGCGGTGATGATCGCGTCGCCCTCGCCGGCGTTGGTCGTCGCCTTCTTGAGGCGCGCCGGGTACTCGGGAAATCCCAGGGGATCGGTGGACCGGAGGTCCACCTCGGTCTCCTCGATCGTACCGTCGTCGAAGAGAATGTTCAGGTATTCGACCGCCCGGATGCGCCGGTGGAAATCACACGCCGGGCAGACGTTCAGATTCCGGATGAATTTCTCCCGGAGATCGGTGTGCCCGCAGGCCTCGCACTTCTCCCACGTATCCGCGGGAATCTCGAGCCGCTCCCGCCTCGGCTGTCGCGGTTTTTTCTCTTTCTTGAACCAGGCCATGCGTCAAATGTGACCTGCGACTACCTATCGGGCAAGTCGAGTCTGCCTCTGGCAGATCAGATCGCGAACCCTTCGGCTCGGCCACCGCGACCCTCGCCCGCGATCCGCATCAGGATCCCGACTGACAGCCAGCTCGCGAGCATGAACGATCCGCCGTAGCTGAAGAAAGGCAGCGGGATGCCCGTGATCGGCATCAGGCTGAGCGTCATGCCGACGTTGATCAGCATGTGGACGAACCAGCTCGCGGCGAGGCCGATCGCGATCAGTGAGCTGAACGAGTCGTTCGCGCGCGCCGCGATTCGGATCGTGCGGAGCAGCAGCAACAGGAAGAGCGAGAGCGCGAGCGTCACCCCGACGAAGCCGAGCTCTTCCCCAACTACGGAGAAGATGAAATCCGTGTGCTGCGCGGGCAGGAAGGCGAGGCGTTTCTGGGTGCCTAACGTGTAGCCCTTGCCGAACCATCCACCCGACCCGATCGCCACGATCGACTGGATGACGTGGTATCCCGACCCGCGCGCGTCGGCCGATGGATCGAGATACGTGAGCAGCCGCTTCTGCTGGTAGGGCTGGAGCCGGTCCCAGAGAATCGGTGCCAGCACGCCCATCACGAAGTTGGCAACGACGAGGACGATGCCTTCGCCGAGATACGGACGGTAGCGATAGACGAGGGCGATGAGGATGATGAACCACGCGCCCCAGACCCACACGTTCACCGCACCGATCAGGCTGACGACCGGGCTCGCGATCAGGAGCAGCAGCGGCCACGACACGCCCGCCCAGAAGAGCATCCCGAAAAAGATGCCGATGAAAGCCAGGCCAGTACCGAGGTCCGGCTGGAGCATGATCATCAGCCAGGGAATGCCGACGACGAGCGCGGGTCGCCAGAGTTCGGCCAGCGTCTTTGGCGGATCCTTTTTCGCGCTGAGCACCCGCGCGAGCATCAGCACGACCGTCACCTTCGCGAGCTCCGACGGTTGACCGATACGGTGCGACCCGAGGCAGATCCAGCTCTTCGTACTCGCCGCGGTGCCGGCGCCGCATCCGAATCCGGCGAGCGTCGCGACGAGCAGGATGATCGTGAGGGCGTACATCGGCAGTGTCAGCCAATCGAGCATCCGTACCGAGGCGCGCCCGGCGACGAAGCACATCACGATCGCAAGGAGGATCCACACGCTCTGCGCGCGCCACGCAAACGTTGCGACCGTCCTCACGTCGGTCTGCCCCGCCGAGTAGACGACGGCGAGGCCATAGAGCGAGAGAACCAGCGCGATCCCGAAGAGCGGCCAATCACCGACGAAGCGACGCATCGATCAGCCTTCCGTTTCGATGAGCGACGCGGTCTGCTGATGCAGGTACTGCGCGATGATCGCCGAGGCGATGCGCGCTGCGCGACTGCCGTGCAAGCCGAATTCGAGCATCACCGCGACGACGATCTTCGGCTTGTCGGCCGGCGCGAAGCCCACGAACCACGCGTGGTCGCGGGTCGCGTCCTGTGCGTTCTGGGCGGTCCCCGTCTTTCCAGCGAGAATGACGCCCTTGATCTGCGACGCGGCGGCCGTGCCACCCGCCGAGACGACGCCCGCCATCGCCGTGCGGAGCCCGTCCATCTGATCGGGTGTCAGCGTAAAGAGCCGCTGCCGCTTTGCATTGCCTGTCACGATCATCGGCTGCGCCGCGCTGCCGTCGGTGGCGAGCGCCGTGTAGAAGCGCGCCATGTTGACGACAGTCTGGTCGTTCTCGCCCTGGCCGATCGAGAGGTTCAGGGTGACGGCGCGGGTCCAGCGACGCGGACCGTACCGCTCGTCGTAGTAGCGGATCGCGTCCGGAAAGATCGGGCGCGTCTCGCTCGGCAGGTCGATGTCGGTACGCTCGCGAAACTTGAGGGCGACGCCTCCCGCGATGAGCTTCTCCAACCCCATCGTCAGGCCTAACTGGTAGAAGTAGACGTCGCACGATTTCTCGATCGCGCCCTGCAGGTCGAGGCTGCCGTGGCCCTTGCGCTCCCAGCAGCGGAAGTAGCGGTTGAAGTACTGGTAGCCGCCGGTGCACGGCGTCGGCATGTGCTGCTTCATGGTGACCTGCCCGCCCTGGAGCCCGACGACTGCCGTCGCGAGTTTCCAGGTCGAGCCGGGCGGATACGTGCCCTGGATCGCCTTGTTGTAGAGCGGATGGCGCGGGTCGGTGTTCAGCTCGCGCCAGTAGTCGGCCGGGATACCGCCGACGAAACGATTCGGGTTGAAGCTCGGCGCACTGTAGAGCGCGAGTACCCCACCGGTTGTCGGATCCATCGCCACGACGCCGCCCTGAAGCGAGTCACCGAAGATATTCGCGACGAACTCCTGCAGCTTGAGGTCGATGTTGGTCTGCAGCGCATCCGCGCTGAGCGGTTCGATGTCCTGACGGGCGCCTGCCTCGCGAACGACCCGCCCACGCGCATCGACTTCGACGAACCGTGTTCCCTCGCGACCGCGCAGCTGCGTCTCGTAGTAGCGCTCGAGTCCACCCTTCCCGACCTGCTGCCCGGCCTTGTACCCCTGGTAGGCGGGCTTCTTCAACTCGTCTTCGGTGACCTCGCCCGTGTAGCCGACGATCGACGCGACCGCGCTGCTGTCCGGATAGAAGCGTTTCGGTGCCGACTGGATGATCAGCCCCGGGAACTCGACGCGGTGCTCCTCGAGCACCGAGACGACGTCGAACTTTGCGTCAGCGAGCACGACTGTCGGACGGTTAGGCGCGCGATGATAGCGGCGAACCGCAACTTCGATCTGATCGTTGCCGAGGGTGATCGTGCCGGCGAGGCGGCGCAGCGAGGCGCGGAGCGAGTCGGCCGATGGGCTGAGGATCGATACGGAGTATCCCGGGACATTTTCGGCGATGATCAGCCCGTTCCGGTCGTAGATGATCCCGCGCGGCGCGGGCAGCGGAACCTCGCGGAGGCGGTTCTCCTCCGACTTGAGCGCGTAGCGCGCCTGATCGAGCACCTGCGTGCGGAAGAATGCGGCGACGAGCAGGCCAATGACGCCGACCGTGATGAACGACGCGGTGCGAGCGCGGCGTGCGACATCGTTAGGATGAAAGCTCATCGCGCCTCCCTATGCCGTTTGCGGGTCGAGCATGGGGCGCATGATGATCAACACGAGCAGCCCGGCGAGCGCGGTCACCATCGCCGTCAGCGGCGACCAGATCAACAGCTGAAATACGAGATCGAGCCCCTTCACCCGCCGTTCAACGAGGAGAAAGATGATGTCGAACAGCCATTTCCCGGCGAAGAAAAAAGCCGCGTGCAGCACGAGATTCTCGGCGAACACCACCGCCCGCAGCCACGACGCGGCGAATCCGACCACGGTCATCGCGAGGGTCGCCCCGAACGCACCGACCATGAGTGAGTCGGCGACGAGGCCCATCGCGAAGCCGAGCACCGCCGCGGCGCCGGGGCGAATCCTCACACTGGCCAGCAGCAGCGCGATCAGCAGGAAGTCGATCGACGTCCGCCACTCGAGCACCGGGCGAAGCGTGTAGTGGAGGACGACCAGGATGAGAAACGCGATGATCGGTCGGAGGGAACGCCAGGTCATCGCGGGATCAACGCTGAGTCGGAGACGGTGCAACCGGCCGCGCCGTGTCGCGCCGAGCGCTGTCGGCAGGGGCCCGGCGAGTCGTATCGGTGCGGGCGGCGGTCCCGCTGTCGGCGGCACGTCGGAGGGAGTCGGCTCGAAGGCTGTCCCGTCGCGCCCGGCGAAGCACCCGGGCCCGCGCCGCCGCGGCGACGCTGTCCGGGTTGAGCGCGACCGCGCCAGCCGCGGCGCCGCCCGCCACCAGCGCGTTAGGCGTGGCTGCCGCGGAAACGTCAGGCGCCCGGGCCACCGATCCCGACTCGGCGACGATCGGGCGGCCAGGGGCGCCGGTGGCGCGAGCGGCCGCCATCGAATCGGCAGCGGCCGATGCGCGCGCGACGCTGTCCGCGGCGGCAACTGTCGCCGCCCACACCGGCTCGACGCCACCGGCCGCGCGCTGCGGCTGGAGGACCATCACCGACAATACGTCCGAGGGCATGACGGCCGGCCGGAGCAGATACTTCCTGGCGTAGCCGTCGGAACGCAGCGTGTCGACGACCGTGCCGATGGGAATGCCCTCCGGGTAGACGCCGCCCAATCCCGAGCTGACGATCAGCGTGCCCCGCTTGATCTCGTTGCGCACCGGCACGCCGCGGAGCTCGAGCAGGTACCGATCCGAACCGCTCCCCTGGTGTGCCTGGACGATGCCGAATGCGCTGCGATCCGCGGCACGCGCGCTGACACGGAAGTCTGGATGGGTCCAGATGATCGCGATGCTCATCCGCGGATCCACCGTCTGGACCATGCCGACGAGTCCATCGGGCGCGATCACGGGACTGAATGCGCGCACGCCGGCGTTCGCGCCCGCCGACAGCGTCAGTGTATACTCGTCGCCGACCGCGCCGCTGTGCAACGCCTCCGCCGGAACGAACCCCCAGCGCAGCTTTCCGCCGAGGCCGAGTACGCGTCGCAGCCGCTCGTTCTCGCTCTCGAGCGCGAGCACCCGCATCGCCTGCAGCGAGACGCTGTCCTGAACGCGCGCGTTGGACTCGTGCGACAGCCAGGCGGCGCGGCTCAGCCCCGCGTTGTGCTGCAGCGAGACGAGCGGAACGAGAATCGTCTGGCGCATGGTGCGCGTGAGCGGCTCGCGAAGCCGCTCAGGCAGTCCATGCACGACGATCGCGAGGAAGACACAGGCCGCGAATAACGCGGTGTCGAAGCGGCTATCGAGCCGGCTCGCACGGGCCACGACGAATCAATCCTCGAGGACGGAGGCGTACTTGTCCTCGTCGTCGAGAATGCGGCCGGTGCCGCGCACGACGCAGGTCAGCGGATCCTCGTCGACGTGGATCGGCAGCGACGTCTCCTGGCTGAGCAGGAGGTCGAGGCCGCGAATCAGCGCGCCGCCGCCGGTCATCACGATGCCGCGGTCGACGATGTCGCTCGCCAGCTCCGGCGGCGTGATCTCGAGCGCGCGCCTGACGGCGTCGACGATCTGCTGGATCGGTTCCTGAATCGCCTCGCGGATTTCGCTCGAGTGCACGCGGACTGTTTTCGGAATGCCCGAAACGAGGTCGCGTCCCTTCACTTCCATCTCGCGCTCTTCGCCGACCGGCGCCGCGCTGCCGATGCCGATCTTGATCAGCTCCGCCGTCGGCTCGCCGATCAGCAGGTTGTAGTTCTTGCGCATGAACTGCACGATCGCGATGTCGAGCTCGTCGCCGCCGATGCGGATCGACGTGTCGCTGACGATCCCGGAGAGCGCGATGACGGCGATCTCGGTCGTCCCGCCGCCGATGTCGATCACCATGTTGCCGGTCGGTGTCTCGACAGGGAGCCCGACCCCGATCGCCGCCGCCATCGGCTCGGCGACCATGAAGACCTCCTTCGCCCCGGCGCCCATCGCCGAGTCGCGCACGGCGCGCTTCTCGACTTCGGTGATGCCTGACGGCACGCAGACGATCACCCGCGGCTTCACGCGGAACACGTGGTTGTCGATGATCAGCTTGAGGAAGTAACGGAGCATCTTCTCCGTCACGTCGAAGTCGGCGATGACGCCGTCCTTCATCGGCCTAACGGCGATCACCCCTTCCGGGGTCCGCCCGAGCATCCGTTTTGCTTCCAGTCCCACCCCGAGGATGCGCTTCGTGTCCCGATCGATGGCGACGACCGACGGCTCGTTCAACACGATGCCTTCGCCCTTCACGTAGATCAGTGTGTTCGCGGTTCCGAGATCGACACCGATCGCGTTCGCGGGAAAAAGCGAGCCTCGCTTGAAGAGCGGCCAGCGCATCAACAATGCCTTGCGGTGGGAAGTGGTGCAGAGTCCTGCAGTGCGTCGAGAAGACGGAAAGCTAGTCTGTGTTCCATATGACGAGCAAGCTGTTGACTTGACACAACCTAGCTCGGCCCGGTAACCTCGATCACCTATGCGTCGCCCGCCCCCAACCATCGCCATCGTCGACCGTCAGCTCTGCGACGAGTGCGGTCTGTGCATGCCGCTCTGCCCTCCGACCGCGATCGAGATGCGGCGAGAGGGACTCGTCGTTTTCGCCGAGACCTGCACGGGCTGCGGGAAGTGCATCGCCCCCTGCCCCGTCGGCGCGTTGCTGATGATTCCCAATCCGCTTCTCGTCGCGCCGCTGCCAGCGGCATGAGCCGCCGCCGTGAGAGGTCGCCGTGAGAGGTCGCTGTGAGTGAGGAGCGTTGCGATGTGCTGGTCGTGGGGGGTGGGCCGGCCGGTCTGATCGCTGCGCGCGAGACCTGCGCCGCCGACGGCGCGCTCGAGGTGCTGGTGCTCGAGCGCGATCGCGCCGTCGGTGCGCCGGTCCGCTGCGGCGAGGGCGTCGGGATGAAAGGTGTCGCCGAGTTTCTCGATCCCACCGGCGCAAACTGGATCGCCCGGAAGATCACCCGGGTGATCTTCTGGGCGCCTGACGGGACCGAGGTGCGCGTCGCTGAAGGTGACGTCGGTTACATCCTCGACCGCACTCGCTTCGAGCCAGCGCTCGCCGCCGACGCCGGCCGCGAAGGAGCCGAGATTCGCACCGGCACCGAGGTGGTCGGCATCGCGCGCGACGGCGCCGGGTGGATCGCGCGCACGCGCGGCCCACGCGGGGAAGGTGTCGTCCGCTCGCGTTTCATCATCGGTGCTGATGGAGTAGAGAGCATGGTCGGGCGCTGGGCAGGGCTGGACACGCGCGTGCCGTCTCGCGACATGGAGAGCTGCGCACAGTACGTCGTCTCCGGGATCGAGTTCGATCCCGATGCGATCTATCTCCACTTCGGCGACCAGATCGCGCCCGGCGGCTATGCATGGGTGTTCCCGAAGGCGATCGGCGTCGCCAACGTCGGGCTTGGCATGGTGGCACTGAAAGGCGAGGGCCGCCCTGCGCGCGAGTGGCTCCATGGTTACCTCGATCGCTACTTCCCCACCGGAACGCGTACCGGCTACACGGTCGGCGGCGTGATCGTGCACACGACCGTCAAGCGCACCGTCGCCGACGGACTGATCATCTGCGGCGATGCGGCGCACATGATCAACCCGTTGTCAGGCGGGGGGATCGTCACCGCGATGAAGGCCGGGCGCCTCGCTGGCCGCACCGCGGCGAGCGCGCTCGCCGAGGGAGACATCAGGGCCGCGCGGCTGCAGCGCTACCACAACGAGTGGATGACGCTGATGGGCGACGACCACGAGCGCTTCTACCGGATCAAGGAGGCGCTCAACAAGTTCGACGACGAGTTCTACAACCGGCTCGCACGGACCGTCAACGGCATCGCGCCCGACAAGCGCACGTTAGGCAGGGTATTCGCCCAGGCGCTGATGCAGCATCCCACCCTCCTCCCCGTTGCCGCGCGCTATTTCGTCTGAGCGACAAGCTGGCGGCGGCAACGGAACTGGCAGCGGAAGCCCGTCTCGACCGCCGTCAGGCGGCCACTCCCGAGTCGAGCGACGCGCCAAGCGGCCCGCCACGAATGGTGAGCCAGTCGGTGCGCACGCGGTCCCACTCCTGGATCAGCACGCCGTGCTCCTCGAATAGCGCGCGGATCTGGCTCGGATCGTAACCGCCGATTTCCTCGAGCACTGGAACGAGGACGCTCAATGCGTCGTCGCTGATGACCGTCCGACGCGCGATCTGCGCGATGTGCCTCGCCTCCGACGCCGCGATCGTCAGCCCGTCGCCCCGGTTCACGTGAAGCATGACGTGAATGTCCGAGCTGCCGTCGCCGACGTACACCACGCGCTCGCGCGGCACTCCGAGGCGGGAGCGGAGCTCGTCGACCGCGGCGACTTTCCCGTAGCCCGCCGGGACGCGGAGGATCGACGACACCTCGCCGCTGTCCGGATCGAAGCCGAACCGCGTCGCAATGATCCTGTCGCGCGGGACGATCCCCTCGAGCGCGGAGTGCACGACTTCCTCGGGCGCCGCCGACACCACATAGAAGTCGAAGGTGAATCCGTCGATGCCCTTGTGGAGAAAGTCCACCAGCAGCGCAATGTTCCGCTTGAGCCGAATGCGCCGACCCACCTCGATGAGGTGATGAGTCCGCACTCGGCGGAATTCCGGGTCGTGACGCAGCAGATAGGCCAATTCCGCGCCGGACTGCACGAAGTTGAGCCGCGAGAGCGATGCGACGCGATCGAGAAAGCCGTTGATGCCGAGCATCTCGCTCAGCGCCACTCCCGAGTCGTTGAAGCTCAGCGTCTGGTCGAAATCGCTGACGAGCAGGTAGTGCTTCCGCATTTCCTCCGCCTCCTCCCTGATGAACGGCCAGCGACGTCGCCGGACGGTTTCCACAAATCAAACGCCCCCGCGTTCAGTCGAACGCGAGGGCGGCGTGAACGAAGTCGAATCGTGTCATCCCCATCGCGTCGACGACATGCGCATCGTGTTCGCACCGTTGAGACGGCGGAACGCGAGGCAGTCAGGGGCGAGATTGAACGCGCGATGCGGCATGAGCTCCCAATGGATTCGCTGCCGCTCGACGCGAGCGACACTTGGACGCTAGTCTGGTTTGCTCACTGTGTCAACGCTTCCGTGCAGATCGTACACAGCTGCCGCGACGATTGGCTCGATCGATGCCTAACTGTTGCACGATCGTGTCCCAAATCACGTCGTATTTGCACACTCAAGGTGCATGGCGGCGGCGCCACCGCGGCGCGGTCGCTAGGCGGTCGCGCGTGCAAAGCTCGCTGTGAAGCCGCGCTCGGTCGCGATCGGCGTACCCCCGCCCATCGCGCGTACCGCCGCCGCCGCCGTGGGGTCCACGGACGCGCCATACACGTACAGCGTCCGGAAGGGCGCGACCTGCGCTGAAGGGCCATGCGCGGCGTCGATCGTTTTGAGGAGCGCCGCGAAATGGTCCGCGGCGCTGAGCCCGTCGATGCTGCGAAATACCGACAGCTCGCGCTCGGCCCCATCGCGGCGGCGGCGCGTCCACTCTGCCTCGATCGCGGGGCGATTTCCTGGACTGTCGACGATCCACACGGGCATCTGCGCGGACAGCTGCTGCAGTTCAGCCCCGAAGTTCGGATCGAGCACGATCGCGACTGATGTGAGATCGATGGTCATCGCATGGGTGAAGTTCGGCTGAAGTCTAATCGCGCGCCTGGCGCTCGCGCGTTGCTGCCCCGGTGCGCAGCCGCTAGCATCCGGCGACCCCACCCACCCGCACGAATGACCGAGCGCCACGACCCCTACGCCTCGCTTCGCATCGCGAATTTTCGCTGGTACGTGGCCAGCTCGGTCGCGTTCACGCTCGGCACGATGATCCAGGCGGTCGTCGTCGCATGGCAGGTGTACGCGCTGACAAAGGATCCGCTCGCGCTTGGCCTCGTCGGGCTCTCGGAGGCGTTGCCCTTCATCGGCGCGGCGCTCTACGCGGGACACGTCGCCGACCGGCACGATCGCAAACAGCTCGCCCTCGTGGCGATCGGCGTGCAGGCGCTCTGTGCGGCGGCACTGGTCGCGCTTGCCCTCAGACCCGAACTGATCAACGCCGGCAATGTGTGGCCGATCTACGGGCTGATGGCTGTCAGCGGGCTCGCACGCAGCTTCCTCACACCAGCCCGCACGGCATTGGGCGCGGAGATCGTGCCGCGCGAGACGTACGCGAACGCGGTCGCCTGGCGTTCGTCGCTCTGGCAGTTCGCCGCGGTGCTCGGGCCCGCGCTCGGCGGCATCCTCTACGGGTTCTCCGGTCCCCTCGCCGCGTACGTGACCGAGCTCGCGCTCTGCATCATCTCGCTGTTGCTCTTCACGCGCATCCACTACACCCGCCGCCCCATGCCGGCGCGCGAAGGCTCGATCGGGGACAACCTGACGATTGGCATTCGATTCCTCCTGCGCCAGCCGCAGCTGCTCGGTGCCCAGATACTCGACCTCCTCTCGGTGCTCTTTGGCGGCGCCCCCGCGCTGCTGCCGATCTTCGCCGCCGAAATGCTGCACGTCGGCCCGCAGGGCCTCGGTATCCTCCGAGCGGCGCCCGCGGCCGGTGCGGTCGCGATGTCGCTGCTGCTCACGCATCGGCGGCTCCGGCGCGCCGGGCGAGCGCTGTTCGTCGCGGTCGGCGTCTTCGGGCTTTGCTGGATTTTCTTCGCGCTGTCGCGTTCGTTCTGGCTTTCCCTCGCGCTCCTCGCCATCAGCGGCATGGCCGACAACGTCAGTGTCGTGATTCGCTCGACGTTGCTCGCCATCCGCACGCCCGAGCATCTGCTCGGCCGCGTGTCCGCGGTGAACCAGATTTTTATCGGCTCGTCAAACGAGATCGGTGAGTTCGAGTCGGGGGTGGCGGCGCGCCTCCTCGGCGCGGTTCGCGCGGTCGTCATTGGCGGCGTCATAACGCTTGGCGTCGTCGGGGTGACGGCGTGGAAGACCCCAGCCCTTCGCGAGCTGGACGAGCTGACCTGATTGCCAGCGATCGCCGCCGGCGAGCAGACGGTTTGTGGCGGCATTCGGAGTGGCGTACGATGTGCTGTCTAGCGGGGCTGGACCACGGGACACACTTCATTCAGATTCATGCAATGACGATCAGAGACGAGACGGAAACACTCGCGAAAGTCGAGGTGCTCGACGACCTCGAGCCTGTGGTGCAGCAGCTCATGGAGGCGCACGAGGCGAAGCGGGTGCTCTGGTTTCCCAGCGAGCTGCTCGCCCCGCCACCGGACAGTGACCCGGACCGTCACGTCAAGGAGCTGCGCGACCGCGCCGAGGGGATCAGCCTCCCCGCCCGGGTCGCGCTCGCGCTCAACCTCCTCACCGAAGAAGGACTTCCCCACTTTCACCGCCTGCTCGCCGCGTACCTCGGTGGCGACACGTTCTGGTCGAAGTGGACGAATCTCTGGACCGCCGAGGAAGATCGGCACGGTGCGGTCCTCCACGATTATTCGCGCGACAGCCGGATCCTCAACAACCCGATCCTCGAGCGGATGCAGTTCGAGTATCTCAAGGCCGGCTTCGAGCCCGCGTGGGACAAGGATCCCTACCGGGTCTTCGTCTACACGACCCTGCAGGAACGCGCGACGCAGGTGAGCCACGCCAATACCGGCAAGCTCGCCGCTGGCTGGGAACCGACGATCGGCGAGGTGCTGGCGAACGTCGCGAAGGAGGAAGCCCGCCACTACACGTTCTATCGGACGATCTTCAAGGAAGTCCTTGCCCGCGACCCCAACCGCGCGCTGTCATCGGCCGCCGAGATCATGCCGTCGATCGACATGCCGGGCGTGAACATGCCGCACTTCCGCGAGATGGGGGACGTCATCCGCCGAGCAGGGATCTACGGCCCGCGGGACTATCTCAAGATCGTTGAAGAACAGATCCGCTTCTGGGCAATCGACGCCGTCGAAGGCCTCGACGACATCGGCAAGAAGGCACAGGAAAAGATCCTCGGCATTCCCGCCCGTCTCGAGCGCATCGCCGATGCGATGGAGACGCGCAGCCGCTCCAAGACCTTCACCTTCGCGGTCGCGTTCGAGAAGGAATTCAGGATGGCGTGACGGTGAGCGCACGAGGCGAGCGGGCGCCCCCGGGGCGCCCGCTCGTCTTTTGTGGAGATGCCTAACGTTTGGAGGCGAGCGAGTCGGGGAAGCGGGCCGAGTTGCCGGGCGGGGGAGCACCCGAGCCGTTTTTGCCCCTGTGTCCCCTGTGGTCGAAAGCTGTTGCTTAAGCATTTGAACCACAGGGGGCACAGGGGACGGCACGCTCGGCAATTTTTCTATCGCCGGATAGAGAAACGACTTGGGGCACGCCGGGTGAGATCATCTCACCATGCGTGCCCCAAGCAATTCCGGCTCGTGCGGTCGTGCTATCCGAAATGCAGAGCCGACTCGTTGACCCTCAGCGCCCGCCGCCACTCCTCCCACCGCCGCCACGCGTGCCGCCGCGTCCCGAGCCACCGCCGCTGCCTCGCCCCCCGCCGCTGGTTCCTCGCCCGCTCCCCTGTGCGGCCGACCGCCGCGCCGCATTCGCTGCTGCGCGCTTCCGGTCATCTGCCTTACGCTGCCGGATCTGAGCGATGCGTTCGCGAGCGGGTATCTCGAGCTGCGTCGTTGGCTTCGCGCTGTACTCGAAGCCGGGGACGGTGACGCGCGGGAGCTGGCGGCCGATGGCGCGTTCGATTGCGCGCATCTCGCCCTCCTCGTCGGGAGAGAAGAAGGTGTACGCGTCGCCCGTCGCTTCCATGCGGCCGGTGCGGCCGACGCGGTGGATGTAGTCCTCGGGCGCGACCGGGACGTCGAAGTTGACGACGTGGCCGAGCTCCTCGACGTCGATGCCGCGGGCTGCGATGTCGGTAGCGACCAGCACCCGGTGCTTGCCGCTCTTGAAGCCGGCAAGTGCGGCGGTCCGTTGCGCCTGCGACCGGTTGCCATGGATTCGCTCGGCGGAGATTCCCTTCTTGACGAGGAACTCGGCGAGCCGGTTCGCGCGGTGCTTCGTGCGCGTGAACACGAGCGCCTCGTTGATCTCACCGCGCTCGAGGAGCGTCAGGAACAATGAAGCCTTGAGCTCCTGGGCGACTGGATACACCGCTTGCGTGATGCCGACGGCCGGTGTCGCGGTGCGCTCGAGGTTCACCGTGAACGGCGTGTGCAGCATCTCTTCGGCGAGCTTCCGGATCGGACCGGGCATGGTCGCGCTGAAGAAGAGAGTCTGCCGCTTCGCCGGAACGTGGCGGAGAATCTTCCGGATCTCCGGAAGGAAGCCCATGTCCAGCATCCGGTCCGCTTCGTCGAGCACGAGATGCTCGACCGACGAGAAGTCGGCGTACGGGAAACGGAGATGATCGAGCAGTCGGCCGGGCGTCGCAACGATAACATCGATTCCGGTGCGCAGCGCGTGCTCCTGCGGCCCCATCGCCACACCGCCGATGATGGCGGCAGCAGAGATCGGGGTGTGGATCGCGATCGCGTTGAACTGCTCGACGATCTGCGCCGCGAGCTCACGCGTCGGGGCGAGGACGAGCGCGCGCGTCCGCTTGCGCGGCTTGCCGATCAGCTTCTGGACGATCGGGATGACGAATGCCGCGGTCTTGCCGCTGCCGGTCGAAGCGCAGGCGAGAACATCCTTTCCGGAAAGCGCTGGTGGAAGCGCGTCGCTCTGAATCCGCGTTGGACGGGCATAACCAAGCTCCTTCAACCCGCGCATGATGTCGGGGTGGAGCTCGAGTGTAGTGAATGACAACTGATCTGGGGACGTGAGGAAAACGGTACGACTGTCCCCTGAAATGTAACCGATTTCGAGTCCCGATGCCCCTCACCCGCGCCGGTCAGATCCTCTCGAGCACCTCGCGCGTGCGGCCGCTGATCACGTTGCCGGTATTCAGCGTGGTCGCGGGCTCGAAGAGCACCACTTCGACCTCGTCCTCCGCGACGGGCCGATGGTCGACACCTCGGGGCACGATCAGGAAATCGCCGGCGTGCAGCTCGACCGCGCGCCCGTGGAATTCCATGCGGAAGCTGCCGCGATGCACGAGGAACAGCTCGTCCTCGTGGTCGTGATGATGCCATTCGAAGGGCCCGTGGAACTTGACGACCTTCACCATCTGCCCATTCAGCTCGCCGACGACCTTCGGCGACCAGTGCTCGCTGAACTGGGCGAACTTTTCGGTGAGCGTGACCTTCGCTGGCGGTCCGGTCGCGCCGCCGGTCATCGGATCTGCGGGATTGCCTGCGGTCATGATGAGATCGCCGGGAATGGTGGTGCGCGCTGACGTTAGGCGAGAATGCGGTCGATCTGTTCCAGCTCGCTGCGCTCGAGCTCCAGCTTGTCCAGCGTCGCGACTCCCTCCTCGACTTGCGCGACGCGGCTTGCCCCGATGATCGCCGAAGTGACTCGCTCGTCGCGAAGCGTCCAGGCGAGCGCCAGCTGGGCGAGCGTCTGGCCACGGCCGCGCGCCAGCTGGTTCAGTTGCTGGAGCTTTTCGATACGCTCGGGGGTGATTTCGGCGGCCTGCAGCGCGCCATGCGGCTTGGCGGCGCGCGAGTCCCCAGGGATCCCGCGCAGGTATTTATCGGTGAGCAGGCCCTGCGCCAGCGGTGAGAAGACGACGCAGCCAATCCCCTCCTCGCCTAACGCGCGGAGCAGGCGCGGCTCGATGTCGCGCACCAACAGGCTGTACTTCGGCTGGTGGACGAAGCAGCGCGTACCGAGCTCGCGAAGCATCTTGGCGGCGGCGCGGGTCTCCGCGTCGTTGTACGAAGAGACGCCGACATACAGCGCCTTTCCCTGCTTCACCGCGTCGGAGAGCGCGGTCATGCTCTCCTCGAGCGGGACGTCGGCCGTTGGGCGGTGATGATAGAAGATGTCGACGTATTCGATCCCCATGCGCTTCAGGCTCTGGTCGAGACTGGACAGCATGTATTTCCGGGACCCGCCCTCGCCGTACGGGCCGGGCCACATGCGATACCCGGCCTTGCTCGAGATGATCAGCTCATCGCGGTGCCCGGCAAGGTCGCGCTGCAACACCTTCCCGAATGTCTCTTCGGCCGATCCCGGCTCCGGGCCATAGTTGTTCGCCAGGTCGAAGTGCGTGATGCCGAGCTCGAAGGCGCGCCGAATCATCGCCCGTGATTCTTCGAACGGGTCGACTGTTCCGAAGTTGTGCCAGAGGCCCAGTGAGATGAGCGGCAGATCCACGCCGCTCGCGCCGCAGCGCCGGTAGCGCATCCTGTCGTACGCGGGGGTGATCGTCATGACGAGTATTCTACGGAAAAACCCTCCGCCGCGCACGGCGTGGCTGCGGCCGGCGCGGCGCGAGGCGGCCTCAATCGCCGGCGAGTGCCTCAGCCGCGGGCGCGACCGTCACGTCGGCGCCCTCGCGCCAGCGCTTCCAGAGCGAGGTGCCGACCGAGCAGCGATTCGCGCCTAACGCGCCGGCGCGCTCGACGGCCGCGAGCATCCCGACGCCCGGCATCGGCAGGGACCATGGGTAGACCGGCAGGCGGGTGACGGCCATCGGGTTTCCGCTCCAGCGACCGGCCAGGCCGAAGCCTCCGTCGTAGCCCTCGCCGCGTGCGATCGACAGCTCGCGCTCGCCTGCCGCGCCGAACGGGTAGCTGATCGCGCGCGGAGCCGCGCCGAGAGCGGCGCTCATCGCGGCGCGCGACCGGGCCATCTCGCGCCGGACCTCGTCGTCGGCAAGCCAGGTGAGCCGGCGATGCGTCGCCGTGTGCGACGCAAAGGCGATTCCCCGCCCGTCCCACTTCCGCATGTCACGCCACGCCAGGTGCGCGAACCGCCGTCCACCGTAGGCCACATCCCACCCGTTGAGGCGGCCCGCGAACTCGGTGATCACGAAGCAGGTCGCGCTGAACCCGAGCGATTCGAGCACCGGGAACGCGTATTCGCGAAGGCCGCGATAGGCGTCGTCGAAGGTGATGGCCAGCTCCCTGGGCCCTGCGACGCGCTCGCCGCGCGCGCTGGCGATCAGCTCGTCGAGCGTTAGGCTCCGCCAGCCGCGAGCAGCGAATCGCTCCATCTGCCGCGCGAAGCGCCGCGGCGAGAGCCGCGTGACGCCAAGCTCGAGCCGGCGGTCGATCTTGTGGTAGCAGAGGATGTGCGGCAGGAGCGGGCTGCTGCCGGGCGGGATGAGATCGGACACGCGGTGCGGAAGTTCAAGAGCCGTGCCCCGCCCGCGGTGCTCTCACTCCGATGCGCAGTCAGCGCGCCCAGGCGGCTGCAACGAGCCGGCTTGTCCCCGGGATCGGCAGCGCCTCACCCGACACCGGGTCGAGGAGCTGCAGCCACCCGTTCGCACGAATCAGCAACCACTCTCCATCCGGAGACCAGTCCAGCGCGCCATGCCCGGGAAAATAGTCTCCGACGGTGTTCGTATCGGTGAGCACCCGTTCGTTGGTGCCGTCGGCGTCGATGATCCAGTACGCGGACTGGTCGCGGAAAGCAATCCGCCTGCCGTCGGGGGACCACCGCGGCTCGTTCGCCTCGCCGCGAGCGCCGAGGCGCGTCAGTGCACCGCTCGCGACGTCCATCCGGGTGAGGAGCCCGTTCCTCCGTACCGCAAGGCTGGACCCATCGGGGGAAACGTCGGGCTGTCCAAAGTTCGTGTACGGATCGACCGCCGGGCCGATGCGAACCACTCCCGATCCGTCAGTGCCAACGCGATAGATGGACACTCCCGCCTGCATCTGCGGCACCGGCGTCACGCCGGCGAAATAGATCATGTCCCCGCGGACGTCGACGCCAGGTCGGTATTGCCCGTCGATCCCGGCGAGCGGGCCGGCGACTTCGCTGCGTGCGCCAGTGAGCGTGTCGACGTACGTCAGACGCGGCTGAACGGACGGATCCTGTCCGTTGACAGGCACGCTCTCGAGCACGACACGTCCTCTCCCCGGGATCCATCGGGGATGGCCCTCGCTATACATGTTCAACACGAATCGTCGGATCGCCGCCCCGTCGGTATTGACGAGAACGAGCGCAGGCGACCCGCCCCCAGCAAGTGGGGATTCGATCGCGGCGAGGCGTGCCATCGGCACAACACTGACCCATCCGCTGCCCACCTTCGCGCCGGCGCTTGCGTCGATGCGAACGCGACCGGTTTGCAATCCGCGGATAGTCTGCCCGTCGAGCGCCGCGACCGGTGAGGCCGGGTTGACGCGTGGTCCGACCGCCCGCTGCACGCCGATCGAGTACGTCACCGCATCCGACCGGGCATTCCCCCAGGAGTCGACGGCCGTCGCGCCGAGGGCGTAGCCGCCGCCGACGGTCGTGGCACTGTCCGCGGGAAATACGTGCACCGCGGCCAGCGCGCCCGGAGTCGTGACGAAAATGACGCTATCGCGTAGCCGCGGGATGGCTGACGATGACACTCCTAACGCCAATGCGCCGGTAAACGGACCGCGAGACACGGCAACCGCGACGCGCCCGTCGCGGTCGGTCCGCGCCGACGTAATCTGAGCCCGCTGCGCGGTCGGGCGCGCCGTGTCCGGCGCGGTGTAAAGCGCGACGATCGAAAACCCATCGCGCTGGCGGATCGCCCCACTGAACTCGATCGAGGTGCGGGCGGCAGGACGTCCTGAACCGTCGAAGATCCGCAGGATCATGATTGCCGGTGCGCCGACAACGGTGTCGGTTTGCGCATCCTGACGCAGTACCACCATCGAAGCGGGCGGATCGTTCGGCGCGTTCGCGTCGTGGCACCCGGCGACGCCCGCACTCCCAGCCACCGCGAGCGCGGTCGCGAGACGGATCGCGCAAAGGCGCTGGCGTGGCATTCGGATACCCCTGATTTGCGTTAGGCGAGCCTGTCAACATGCGACCCGGGTGCGCGCCGCGCACGCGACGCGCCCCCGTTCGGCCCCACCCCGCGTTAGGCGACGAACTTCGACGCCGGCTCGACCGCGATTCCGAACGCCTGGCCCACCGCCGGATATGTCACCGTGCCGCCAACCATGTTCAGTCCCTTGAGCAGCGCCGGGTTGTCCTTCAGTGCCTGCTTCCACCCCTTGTTCGCCAGCTGCAGCGCGTAAGGCAGCGTCGCGTTCGTCAGCGCGAATGTCGAAGTCCGCGGCACCGCGCCCGGCATGTTCGCGACGGCGTAGTGGATCACGCCGTCAACCACGAAGGTCGGGTTCTCATGCGTCGTCGGGTGCATCGTCTCGACACACCCGCCCTGGTCGATCGCGACATCGACGATCACCGACCCCTGGCGCATCGTCTTCAGGTCGCCCTCGAGGATCAGCTTGGGTGCGATCGCGCCCGGCACGAGCACGCCGCCAACCACGAGATCTGCGTCAGCAATCTGCTCGAGGATCGCGAAGCGGTTGGAGTGCAGCAGCTGCACGTTCGCCGGCATGACGTCGCTCAGGTAGCGAAGTCGCTCGAGCGACAGATCGAGGATCACGACGTGGGCGCCCATGCCCGCCGCCATCTTCGCCGCGTTGATCCCGACCACGCCACCGCCGAGAATCACGACCTTTGCCGGGAGGACTCCCGGCACGCCGCCGAGCAGCACGCCTCGGCCACCGAATATCTTCTCGAGATACTTCGCGCCTTCCTGCACCGCCATCCGCCCCGCAACCTCGGACATCGGCGTCAGCAGCGGCAGCTCGTGACCTGGCAGCTCGACGGTCTCGTATGCGATGCAGGTCGCCTTGCTCGCGATGTGCGCCCTGGTGAGCTTCTCGTCGGCCGCGAAATGGAAGTAGGTGAAGATGACCTGCCCGTCGCGCATGTGCGGCCACTCGCGCTCGATCGGCTCCTTCACCTTCATGATCATCTCGGCCTCCTTCCACACGGCCGCCGCGTCCGGCGCGATCTTCGCGCCCGCCTTCACGTACAGCTCGTCGCTGAATCCGCTCCCCTCGCCCGCGCCCTTTTCCACGGTGACCGAATGCCCCGCGGTCACGAATGAGAGGGCGCCGGCCGGGACGAGCGCGACACGGTTCTCGTTGGTCTTGATCTCTTTAGGTACGCCGATCTTCATGTGCGAATCGGTGGAATCGTGGAATGACGTTGCCCGCGTGCCGTTAGGCGGCTGCCGAGGGCCCGAGACTGAGAATCGTTTGACGCTCCGGCGAAAAGAACTCCGCCGACACCGCGGCGACGTCGTCGAGCGTGATCGCGTCGATCAAGGCGAGCGTCTCGTCGAGCGTCCGATACTGCTCACCATACAGCTCCGTTCCCGCCGCGCGGTACATCTTCGAGGACGGACTTTCCAGCGACAGCGTGAGCTGTCCCTTCAACTGGGACTTTGCCGACGCCAGTTCATCCGCCGGCAGCCCCTCACGCGCGACGCGTGCCAGCTCCTCATTAATCGCCTCGACGGCGAGCTTCGCCTGACTCGGAGACGTTCCGACATAGACACCGTGCGACCCCGTGTCGATGTGAAAGCTCTGGAAGCCATACACCGAATACGCCAGTCCGAGCTCTTCGCGCACGCGCTGAAACAGCCGCGAGCTCATTCCGCCGCCGAGCATCACCCCGACGAGCACGATCGGATATCGCCGTGGGTCGCTGTACGGCACCGTCACCGACCCGAGCACGATGTGCGTCTGCGCCCCTTCGCGCTCGACATGCCGATTTGATGCCGGGGCGCCGCTCGGTGGAATCGTGCGCACCGCCGCGAGATCACCGGGCTGCGGGTCGCCCCAACCGGTTCGCTGCAGCTCGTCGACCATCGCCTCGTGCTCGAGATTTCCCGCGGCCGCGACGACGATGTTGTTCGGGGCGTACGCGACTTCGTG